>JBAWDI010001006.1:0-3526 GCA_049590695.1 Bryobacteraceae bacterium | reverse complement strand
CCCAGCACGCGGCTGTGCAGGCCGGGGCCGCTCGCTCCGATCCCGGTCTCGAGTTCCAGGCTGGGGACCAGCGCCGCGGCCGAATCCACCACCAGAAGGTCCACTGCGCCGGAGATGGCCAGCCGGCGCGCGATCTCCAGCGCCTCCTCCGCCGTTTCGGGCTCGACCACCGGCAAGCGCTCAATTGCGACCCCGAGTTTCACGGCATACAGCGCATCGAAGGCATGGTCGGAATCGATCCACGCCACCGTCGAGCCCTGTTTCTGAAGATGAGCCGCCACCTGGAGCGCGAGCGTGGTCTTCCCGCAAGAAGGCCCGAAAAGCTCCACCAGGCAGCCGCGCGGCAACCCTCCCATGCCAAGGGCCGCATCGAGCGCCGCAAAGCCGGTGGAAAGCGCCGCACCGGCAGGGTACCCCGCGCGACGCGCCGGAGCGGACCCCATTTGGGAAAGCTTCAGACGAATGGTGCGTTGCCGGTCTTGTTCCTTCGCGGGGTTGACAGACGAAAGCGTCTGTCCCACATTGGTGTTCGATGGCATGCGTTTTTGTGGGGCAGGCGCTTTCGCCTGCCAACCGATTCTTTCACAGTCCCGTCGGAGAGCGGAGGTCCTCCTACTTGCGCGCGGGCGCTGGTTTGGGAATCGGGCTGGGCGGCGGCGCCTCCGCCGCGGCGGCCGCTGGTTCCACCTTCGTCAGGCCCAGGACTTGGCGCAGCTCCGTGTCGATCGCCTGCCGGATATCCGCGTTGTCTTTCAGAAACTGGCGCGCGTTCTCGCGGCCCTGGCCGATCCGCTCGCCTTTGTAGCTGATCCACGAGCCGCTCTTCTCGATCACGTTTTGCGCCACGCCCAGGTCGATCAGGTCGCCTTCCTTGGAGATTCCCTCGCCGTAGATGATGTCGAATTCGGCTTCCCGGAAGGGCGCCGCAACCTTGTTCTTCACTACCTTCACCCTGGTGCGATTGCCGATGACGCTATCGCCGTCTTTGATGGCCGCGATGCGCCGGATGTCCAGCCGCACGGTGGCGTAGAATTTCAGCGCGCGCCCGCCGGTGGTGGTTTCCGGGTTTCCGAACATCACCCCGATCTTCTCGCGGATCTGGTTGATGAAAATCAGGCAGGTCCGCGACCGGGAGACCACGCCCGTGAGCTTGCGCAGGGCCTGCGACATCAGCCGGGCCTGGACCCCCATGTGGCTGTCGCCCATCTCGCCATCCAGCTCGGCCTTGGGCACCAGCGCCGCCACCGAATCCACCACCAGTACGTCGATCTGCCCCGAAGCGGTCAGGTGATTGGTGATCTCCAGCGCCTGTTCCCCGTAGTCGGGTTGCGAGACCAGAAGGTTGTCGATGTCCACGCCGAGTTTCCTGGCGTATGCCGGATCGAGCGCGTGCTCGACGTCGATAAAGGCGGCAATCCCGCCCTTCTTCTGCGCCTCCGCCACCACCTGGAGCGCGATTGTGGTTTTGCCGGAGGATTCCGGTCCGAAGACTTCGATCACCCGGCCGCGAGGCAAGCCGCCCACGCCCAGCGCGGCGTCCAGTGAAATCGACCCCGTCGAGATCACGGCGACCGGTACGATGGCATCCTTCGACCCGAGACGCAGGATTGAGCCTTTGCCAAACTGCTTTTCGATCTGGCTCAAGGCGAGTTCTAACGCGCGCGAGCGCTCTTTTTCATCCATGACGATTCATTGTAACAGTGGGGCGGCGGTACAATTATTCTCATATGGTAGCCCGCTGTCTTGCCCTTTTTCTGTTACCGGCGTTTCTGTTGCCGGCCGCACCCAAGAAAACCGTGGCCACGGCCCGGGGCGAAAATGAAGACCTGGTTCTCACGGTCACGCTCTACATCGAGCCGGCCGGCGTCAAGGAACTCGTCGGTTCCGATCTGGATGGACACTACATTGTGGCCGATGTAAAAGTGCAGCCGAAGTACGGCAAGGAAATCTCCATCGACCGGGACGATTTTCAGCTCCGCACCGATAAAGACGGCGAGAAAACCACGCCCTTCGCCCCCAGCCAGATCGCCGGCAGCGGGGGCCTGGTGCTTAAGCAGGCTCCCGTCCAAAGGAGCAGCCCCGGCGTCACCCTCGGCGGTGGCTATCCCGACGGCTACCCTGGCGGCTATCCCGGCGGCTATCCCGGCGGCTATCCCGGTGGCTATCCCGGTGGCTACCCCGGTGGCTACCCCGGTGGCTACCCTGGCGGTGCGACGGTCGGCACCGGCGTCGGAGGGGGCGACTCGGGCGATGTCAACGCCACCGTGAAGAACGGCGCTGGGGAAAAAGAAAATCCGATCAAGAAGGTGCTTGAAGACAAGATCCTTCCCGAAAAGAAGACCGACCAGCCAGTCTCCGGCCTTCTCTACTTCGCCATGGAGAAGCAGAAGATGAAGGACCTGGAGCTGACTTACGGCGGCCGCGAAAACCGCATCGCCTTGCGCTTCAAGTAGGGGCCGGGCCGCCCGGCCCAGGGTTTGGCGCGCCCGGCCAACAGTCACCGGCGCTTCAGAGTAATGACCGTCACCGAAAGCTTCGGAAACACGTACTTAATCTCGTTTCCAGTCACGGCCAGGGATGAGGTCACAGGTCGAATCGCGTCCGGGCGGTCGCCCGTATTTTCCGCGAGCGGCGAGTCGGCGGCCAGTGTGTCCACCTGTGCCTGGGCCGCGGCGGAGAATCCCTGGAGCCGCAGCGTCGCCGGAGTACTGGTCTTCCAATCGCGGTTGGCGACGAACAGAGCCAGATCGCCGTTGGTCGAGTTCCTGGTTGCCAGCACGTCGAGATAGGGAACATTCGGAATCTCAGGCATACTGGTCATCCCGTCGTGAACATCATAGTGGCGAACCTGGGTTTCGGTGGCCACCACCGTGTCCCCGGCGCGATGCGAGTAAAGCCAGAACGCCCAGCACTGGGGCGTGGCCCAGACCATCCCTTGCGACTTGCGCAGGCCTCCGCCTCCCATCAGGCCCGACATGCTGGATATGGGCACAAAATCGGCTTGAGACAGCATCATGTTCATCCAACCCGCGCCCATGACCGCTCCGCCGATGTTGGGAGAGGATGGCCCGGTGCCTCCCCAGTTCCATTCCGTGTATGCCATTCCCACGCGGCCCTTGGTGGCCGGATCCGCGTCGAGTTGCGTCCGGATAGCCTTCAAGAGGTTCGCCATCCCCACCGGGAGGGCCAGAGAGATGGCTGACTGCGTATCGGCATCGGGCGCCCTGGCCACGGTCCCATTGAGATGGACCACGTAGTGTACGCTGAGATAGCTCATATCCTTGCCGGCTTGCTTGATGAGGGCCCCCGTCCAGGCCGGGCTAAAATCCGCGCCGGGTCCACAGGCCACCAGTTTCGCGCCCGGCCCAGCTTGCTTGCGCACCACCGGGTAGAACTCCAGGTAACGGGCGGCATTGCTCGTGGGCGTCTGCCACCCCATCTGGTCGTCCCCCCAGAGCTCGTTCCCCAGTTCCCAGATGGTCTCCGGATACGCTTCGCGATGCCCGTTGGCCGCGCGATGTGCGCC
>JBAWDI010001005.1:0-23719 GCA_049590695.1 Bryobacteraceae bacterium | reverse complement strand
GGTCGAACATAGCAGATTGTCCGAATTCAGGACTGAGAAGTCCGCGAGATATGCCTCCAGCAAGTCCCGCTTGCGTTGTCCCCAATTCGCGTCCAACGCACCTTGGCGCATTTCCGCCAATGTCATGAACGAGACAATCAACTCGGCGCCACGGATGATGCTCACATACCGCGGGGCAAACACTGGGTGCCATTTGAAAATGAAACTGGCAACATCTGTGTCAACGACGAGTCTTGCCGTTGATTTCGGAGGAGAGGTCAGAACGGCGCTGCTCATAGATGAGGCGTACGTAGGCTTCGGATTCTTCGGCAGGTCCAGGATCGATGTGGCTCAACAGCCGGTCGAGATCGAACGGGCATGCCCGAACGAGGTTAGGCGGATCCTTAACAGGCTGTGACGGTACACGTTCCATCTTGATAACCATTCTACCGCTACTGACGCATTCTGGGGGCGGCGGTCAACGAACGTACGACCATGCCATCAACGACTTCGTCGAGTGGTATTGCGGCTGTTACGAAACCCACCAGGAATCGCCCGGCGTCCGCCCCACAACGACGATGCGCGATACTGCGATTATGGCCGTACCATCCGATCCATCATCCGGATCGACACGCAGAGAGTGGCTGACGGGCGTTTCCGCAGCCATGTCCGCTTCTTCCGCGGCGCCGGCGCAGACCGGCGGGGATGTGAAGCGGCCCAATATCGTTCTGATCATCTCCGACCAGTTCCGCTGCGACTGCGTCGGGGCCATGGGGCTCAACCCTATGAACCTGACGCCCAACCTGGACGCCATAGCCGGACACGGCGTGCTGTTCCGATCGGCGTTTTCGAACCAGCCGGTGTGCGCTCCGGCACGCGGCAGCATCTTTACCGGGCAGTACCCCAGCCGCCACGGGGTGTGGCACAATGGCGCCGGCCTGGCGGAAAACGCCACCACGCTGGCTACCGAACTGGGGCAAGCGGGATATTCGACGAATTACATCGGGAAATGGCACCTGGCGCCGGGCGAAGGGCGTCCGCGCGCGGAAGTGCAGGGGGCGGTGGCTCCGGCCTATCGCGGAGGTTTCCGGGATTTGTGGGAAGCGTCGAATGAGCTGGAGTGGACCTCCCACGCCTACGAGGGCGATCTCTACGACAACGACGGCAAGCCCATTCACTTCTCCGGCCAGTATCGGGTGGACTTTATGACCGGGCTGGCGCAGCGTTTCCTGCGGTCGGCGAAATCGCCGTTCCTGCTGGTGGTGTCCTATCTTGAAGTT
The DNA here is from genome assembly GCA_049590695.1 of Bryobacteraceae bacterium. Classification (GTDB taxonomy): domain Bacteria; phylum Acidobacteriota; class Terriglobia; order Bryobacterales; family Bryobacteraceae; genus Fen-178. The sequence continues at coordinate 22,460 of JBAWDI010001005.1, read as the reverse complement.
CACCAACAGAACGACACGGACACGTACGACCCACCGAAGGAGTACGCCCATCGCTACCCGAATCCGTTCATCCCGCAAGACCTGCGGGCGCTCCCGGGTTCGTGGCCCAGCCAGTTGTCGGACTACTACGCCTGCGTGGCCAGAATCGACGACGCGGCCGGCAGCATCCGCAAGACGCTGGCGGAAACCGGGCTGGATGGCAACACCATCCTGGTTTTCATGAGCGATCACGGCTGCCACTTCAAGACGCGCAATACGGAATACAAGCGCAGCCCGCACGAGAGCTCGATTCATATCCCGCTCATCATCGAAGGCCCGGGGTTCAATCGGTCGCTGGAGATTCCGGAGTTGGTGAGCCAGGTGGACCTGGCGCCGGCGCTGCTGGATGCGGCGGGCGTAGCCGTGCCCGCATCGATGCAGGGCCACAGCTTCCTCGGTCTGCTGGACCGGCGGACCGAGGGCTGGCGCAACGAGGTGTACTTCGAGATGTCGGAATTCGTCACCGGCAGAGGATTGCGGACCCCGCGGTACACATACGCCGCCGCCGCACCCAAGGGACCCGGCTGGAGGCCCGTTCCCAAGGCCGACCGCTATGTGGAGTACGCCGTGTACGACCATGGCGCGGACCCTTACCAGCACGTCAACTTGGCGGGCCGGGCGCCGTATAGCAAGACCGCCGAAGAACTGCGCCAGCGCCTGATCGCACGCATCAGGGAAGCCAGCGGCGCTTCAGCGGCCGTCGAGCCCTGCTGGTTCCCCTACCCGTAACGCTGCGACGGAGCCTCGGTCTATGGCTTGGTCCAGTCTTCGACCTTCAGTTCTCTTATCCGTGTGAAAGCTCGATCATTGGTGACCAGGACGGCTCCCGACGCGAGAGCGTGAGCGCCGATCATCGTATCCAGGTTCCCCATCGGCTGGCCTTTGCGCTCGAGCTCAGCCCGGATCTGTCCGTAGTGCCGGGCTGCTTCCGAATCCCAGGGCAGAATCGTCATTCTGAGCAAGAATTCATCGACGATGGTCCGCAAGCGCGCGGCATCGGGCCGCCGCGCCGCTCCATAACGCAACTCGCCCTCGGTCACGGCGGAGATGGCGAGCTGCGCCATAGGCACCTGAACGATGCGGCGGCGGACAGCGGGGATGTTGCCCTTGATGACGTAACTGGCGATGTTGGTGTCCAGCAGGTATCGGCTCGTCATCGGAACAGATCGCGTTTCTGCGGTGCTCCGTCCCGACGATCGGACATGAAATCGCCGGGCACACCAGCCTGCCCGGTGAGTTTGAAAAAGCTGTCCCACGAGTCCGGCCGCCGCGACAGGATGACATCGCCGGTCGCGGGGTCCTGGCGGATAAAGACCTCTTTGGCCTCAAATCGAAAATCGGCAGGCAGGCGAACTGCCTGACTTCGGCCATTCCGAAATAGCTTTGCGGTGCGTGGCATCTTCTGCTTCTCCCCTGGTATATATCATAGTATATTACAGCGGCCGTCGAGCCCTGCTGGTTCCCCTACCCGTAACCGGCGCAGCTCCGCCCGCAGCGGTTCGACACTGCGGGCGAAGATCATCTTGTACGCCTGGCAGAAATAATCGAGGTCTTCAAACCGGCCGTGCGGCCCGTGGCGGAGCTTCGGGCATCCGCCGTGGCATATGGACCGATACTGGCACGCCTGGCACTCGGGGTGGGCCAGCGTCTTCTTGGCAGCGAAGGTGAAACGGCGGGTGCGGCGCGCGATCTCCGGCCAGGAGTCGAGGACCATGTTGCCGAGCTTCCAGGAGCTCTCGACGAAGAAATCGCACGGGTAAACATCGCCGTTGTATTCGACGACAACGTAGCTATCGCAGGTCTCATGCATGGTGCAATTGCCGGGCTTCTGGCCGGCCAGAGCTTCGGCGATGTTGTCGAAGAGGCGGATGCGCACCTTGCGCCGGTCGGGCCACCACAGGTCGAACAGATCGCACAGGAAGCGGCCGTACTGTTGGGGAGAGATGGGGGGATTGCCCCGCGGGTCGAACTCGGCCAGCGGGATGAACTGGAGGTGTCCGATTCCCAGGCCGCGGAAGAACCGGTACAGCTCCTGGGGACGGCCGACGTTGGCCTGGCTGAGCACGCACAGGATGTTGAATTCGAGGTTGTTCTTCTGTAGCAATTCGACGCTTTGGATGACCCTTTTCCAACTGCCGCGGCCCTGCTTGTCGACCCGGTACAGATCGTTCACCGCTTCGGGCCCGTCCAAGGAAACCCCCAGCAGCCAGTCATAAGCGCGAAAGAGGTCGCACCAGTTCTGATCCAGCAGCAAGGCATTGGTCTGGAGCGAATTGGCGACGGTCTGCCCGTCGCGGCCGTACTGCTTCTCGAATTCGACCAGCTTGGTGAAGAACCGCAGGCCGGCGAGTGTCGGCTCGCCCCCCTGAAATGCAAACACGCTGTGGGGGTAGGAGTAGAAGAGATAGGTATCGACGAGGCGCTCGAGGGTTTCCAGGCTCATGCGGCGGGCGGGCAATGCGTGGTAGGGATCGGCTTGGCGGTCCAGGTAGAAACAGTAGGCACAATCGAGGTTGCAGACCGCGGAAGCGGGCTTGATGAGCAGCGAACTGATGCGAGGGGTGGGGCCACCCGCCGGCCCGCTTCCCATTCCCAGAGTGTAGCATCGGGGGCATTACAATGACTCCATGCAACGCAGAGAATTCATGAAGACGGCGGCGGGGCTGGCCGGGGCGGCGCTGGCGCAGGGCCAGGGCGCGGACAGGAAAATGGTTGGCATTCAGATGGAGGTCGCGCCCATCCACGACCGCGGCCCCGGCAAGGTGCTGGATGACATCCAGCGGCTGGCGCACGTGAACACCATCTTTCTGGGCGTGTTCACCTACACCGACACGCGCGCCGGGGTGAGGAAGCCGGACTTTCACGGCGGCAACTTCGCCACCGTCCACCCGCAATACTACAAGGACACGCCGCTCACGCCGGCGGATATGCGGGCCACCGACTTCGGCGACTACGACGTGCTGGCGGCGATGATCCCCGAGGCCAAAAAGCGCGGCATGAAGACGTTCTGCTGGGTGATCGAAGACAACTTCCGGCCGCGCTTCGGAAAGACCGACGAGATTTGGGAGCGCGACCTCTACGGCCGTATTCCCGAACGCCACCCGGGCGGGCCGTGCATCAACAATCCGGGCTACCGCGACTTCGTGACGGGTCTGATGGAAGATTATGCGCGATCCTACGAAATCGACGGCATCATGTGGGGCTCGGAAAGGCAAGGCGCGCTGGGATCTTCTTTAGGCGCTTATCACAATGGCGCGCACAGCGATCCGGGCCAGGTGGCCTGCTTCTGCCGTTTTTGCGAGGCGAAGGGCAGGCGCCAGGGCATCGATTCCGAACGCGCGCGGCAGGGATACCAGGCGCTGGGACAATTCGTGCGCGCCGGGCGCGGCGGGACGAAGCCGCGGGACGGCTACTTCGTGACGTTCTGGCGGATACTGCTGGAGTATCCCGAGATCCTGGCGTGGGAGATGCTGTGGACGCGCGGCATGCGCGAGCACTATGCGGCGATCTACGAGAGGGTGAAATCGGTGAGGCCCGACGTGCAGGTGGGCTGGCACATCTGGCACAACATATCCTTCAGCCCGTTCTACCGCGCGGAGCAGGATTACGCCGAGCTGGCCAAATACTCGGATTACATCAAGCCGGTGCTGTACAACAACTGCGCCGGCGAGCGCATGGTGAGCTACCTGGAAAGCGTGGGCCAGAATGTCTTCGGGGACGTTCCCAGGGCCGAGATGCTGCAGTTCGAGTCGCGGATCATGGACATCTCCGAGGCGCCGCTGGAGCGCCTTTCGGAGACGGGGCTTTCCGCCGATTACGTGTATCGGGAGACGAAGCGGGCACTGGACGACGTAGCTGGGACCAAGACCGCGATCTGGCCGGGCATCGACATCGATGTTCCCACGCCGCGCGCCCGGTCTACGCCGGAGAGCGTTCGCGCGGCGACGCTGGCGGCCCTGCGCGCGGGGGCGCAAGGAGTGCTACTTTCGCGGGCTTACCTGGAGATGAAGCCGGAGAACCTGCGCGGCGCGGGACAGGCGCTGGAGGAATTCGGGGCGGTGTAGCGTCCCTAATACGTGTACAATACGTATAGGCACCGCCATGAACCGAAAGCTTACAATTACGGTCAGCGAGGCTGTCTATGAGGGCCTCCATCGGACCATCGGCCGGCGCCGCATCAGCCAGTTCATCGAGAAACTCGCCCGTCCCCATGTCGTGCCGCCGGATATCGAAGCTTCGTACCGCGAGATGGCCGCCGACCAGTCGCGCGAACGGGACGCGCTGGAGTGGTCCGAAGCCCTGATCGCCGATTCCTCTCTCTTGGGACCCCATGCTTCGCGGTGAAGTCTGGTGGGTCGATTTCGACCCCTCGCTCGGCGGTGAAATCCAGAAGACTCGTCCCGCCGTCATCGTCAGCAATGACGCATCCAACCGCAACCTGAACCGCGTTCAGGTCGTTCCGATTACGAGTAATGTGACCCGCCTTTACCCCTGTGAAGCCCCAATCGACCTGAATGGCGAACCCCGCAAGGCAATGGCCGACCAGATCGCTACCGTCGGTAAGCAGCGGCTCAAATCCAAGCTAGCAACCTTGTCGCTTGACGACGTCCGCGCTGTTGAACGAGCCATCCGCGTCCAACTCGGCCTCACAGCGTTATAGGCCGGCCTGGTTTAGGAGGGTGGCCCCTTCTTCTTCCCCGGCAAACTCGCCGGGTTCTCGTGCGTGCGCTCGCGGAAATTGCCGCGCAGGCCGGAGGCCAGCGAAACGGCCGACTCTCCAAACTTGTCGCGCAACCGGTCGGCGGCCGCCAGCGCCTGGCTCCATTTCTGGTGTTTCTCTTCGCCTATCAGGTTCAACTGCTCATCGCCCTCGGACCAGGAGGAAACGTGCACCCCCAGCAGGCGCACGGCCGCTCCCGTTTTCCAATTGCGGCGGAAGAGCTCGCGGATCTCCTCGAACAGCTCGGTGTCGAGATCGGTGGCGCACCTGATGGAATGCGCGTGCGTGAAGGTCGAGAAATCGGCGTAGCGCAACTTGAGTTGAATGGTGCGCGCGTGCAATCGATGTTCGCGCAAACGGCGGCCCACCATTTCGCACAGGCGGGCCAGAGTGGATTCGATCTGCGCCAGGTCGGTGGTGTCCTCGGAGAACGTGTGCTCGTGGCTGATGGATTTCGGGCCATCGTCCGCGCCGATTTCGCTGTCGAACCAGCCGCCGGCATCCAGGCCGCGCGATTTGCCGGCCAGCGCCAGGCCCCACTTGCCGAAATGCTGTTCGAGGAAGGTCTCGTCGAGGCGCGCCAGGTCCCCGACCTTGCGGATGCCCAGCGCGTGAAGCTGCTTCTCCGTCACTTTGCCCACACCCGGGACCTTGCGCACGTCGAGCGGCGCGAGGAAGGCCGGCTCCTGCCCCGGAATCACCCACAGCACGCCATTGGGCTTGGCCTGATCGGAGCCGATCTTGGCCACCAGGCGCGAGGCGGCGATGCCGATGGAACAGTTCAGGCCGGTCTCCGCCTTCATGCGCTGGTGCAGCAGGTGGGCCGCGCGCAAGGGCGGCCCATACAGGCGCTCGGTGCCCGTCATGTCCAGGTAGGCTTCGTCGATGGAGGCCATCTCCACCAGGGGCGAGAACGATTGCAGCACATCGTGGACCTTGTGCGAGTAGTCGCGGTAGCGGCCGGGATGGCCGTCGACGAAAATGGCTTGCGGGCACAGCCTATACGCCGTGCGCAGGGGCAGGGCCGAGTGGACGCCGAACTTACGCGCCGCGTAGGATGCGGCCGAGACCACACCGCGCTCGTTGGGCCGCCCGCCCACCACCACCGGCTTGCCCTTGAGAGACGGATCGAACAGTTCTTCGACGGAGACGAAGAAGGCGTCCATATCCAGGTGGAAGTAGGTCCGCACGGCTGAAATTCATGGTAGCGCGCAGCCGGCAGGCCTCTCAGCTCACCCGTAAGTGCTATACTCCCGCCATGACTCTCAAAAGTGCGGCGTTCTTCGCGTTGATCGGCATGACTCTGCTAACCGTTCTGCTGGCGGTAGGCTTCATCCGCGACGTATCGGCTCTTTCGGCTGGCGCCATGGCTGCGGTGACGCTGTTGAAATCGCTAATTCATTTGCTGGCAAGCCTGAGTGTGGCCGTATTCCTGTTCGTGTTTTACAAAGCCCAACCTTGAATCAAAGCGGCGACGAGCCGACGTGGAAATGGGTCCGCACGGCGGGCCTTACGCGGCGGCCGCCTCCTTATACAGCCACGCGCCAATCACGGTGCCCGCGACCATCTCGACCAGTGTCAGCACGAGGTCGTACCCCAACAGGTGATACGGAAACAGGTGCATCCCAACAGCCGGTAAGGTGGGGAGCAGGGAACCAATCGTCCAGACGGCAATGCCGGTGAACGCGGCCGTCCTGGGACCAGGCCCCAGACGCGGCCGGAGGGCCGCGTAGAGCGCCAGCGAGCACATGCCCACCAGAAAGCCCCACACGACGAACGAGGCGGTCGCGACGGGGCCCATGGCGGGCCGGTCGAGGCTCTTCAGAACGGCGGTCCATTGATCGCCCAACACCAGACCATCCACCAGGAACTCGCAGATATTGATCACAAGCCCGGCGAGCAAGCCGCCAAGGATCACGCGGCCGCAGTTAATCTTTTGCATGGTGCACTCCTTTGCCGCGTGCCAGTCAGCGGCAGCGGACAGCGAATATATACACCCTTTTGCGGCGCGATGCAAGAGAATTCGGGCGTACTAGCTCACGGCTTTGCGGTGGAAGCGGTTCAGGCCGGCCGCCAGCAACGCGCCATCGACGAGCAGCAGCGCGCCCAGCACCACCGCCATGCTCATGTGCGGGGCCTGCGGCGCCAACGCGCCTCGCAACCCTTCGCTGGCATAGACCAGCGGATTGGCCAGCACGGCGATTTGCAGCACCGGGAAGGCCTTCAGGACGCTCCACGGGTAGTAAGCACAGCCGAACATGATCATGGGCGCCAGCACCAGGCTGAACATGAGGCCGATCTGCGTCTGGCCCACGCTGCACCCCAGCGTCAGGCCGCCGGCCGCCGAGAAAAACGCCACCAGCAGGCACACGGCCACGAATGCCAGGGGCTGGTGAAAACTGAGGTTCACGCCCGAGCCCATCAGCAGCCACCCGGCGGGGATCACAACCAACCCCGCCACCAGCGCCTGGATCATGCCCGCCACGATCTTCTCGACGGCCAGCCAGCCGTCCGTCATGGGCGCCAGCAGGCGGTCTTCGATTTCGCGCGTGAACTGGAACTCGGTAATGAGCGGCATGGCCACCGCCTGGATGCCCGAGAGCACCATGCTGATGGCCATGATGCCCGGCAACAGCAGGGTCTTATACTCCGGCCGCATGATGCCGCCGGTGGTCATGACGCGGCCGAAGATGAAGACGAACAGGAGCGGCTGCAAGAGGTTTTGCAGCAGCATGGGCAACAGGTTGCGGCGGGCCACATGGCCGTCGCGGGAGAGCATGGCGTAGAACGTTTTCCAGTTCAATCGCGCAAACTCCTTCCGGTGTGATGCAGGAACAGGGTCTCGAGACTGGGCTCTTCGATGTGCACGTCGCGCAGACCGGCGCCCGCGGCCTGGGCCGCGTTGACGATGGCGGGGATGAGCGGCCCGCCGCGGTCCGCGTACACGTCGGCGGCGATGCGGTCCGCCGAGCGCACCTCGGTTACGCCGGGCAGCCTCTGCAGTTCCGCCATCAACTGGTCCGGCACGCGGTCGAAGCGCAGGCGCAGCAGGTATCCGCCGGGGATGGACCGCTTGAGATCCTGGGGCGTTCCCTGGGCGATGATGCGGCCGTGGTCGATGATGGCGAGCCGGTCGCACAGGGTGTCGGCTTCTTCCATGTAGTGGGTGGTGATGACGATGGTTTTTCCGAGGCGGTTGTAATCGCGGATAATCTCCCACAGCAGCAGGCGCGTCTGCGGATCGAGTCCGGCGCTGGGCTCGTCGAGGAACAGCACTTCGGGGTCGTGCATCATGGCGCGGGCGATGGAGAGGCGCTGCATCATGCCTCCCGAGAAGGTGCGGGCCATATGGTCGGCGCGGTCGGTCAGCTTGAACTTGTCGAGCAGCTCGGCGGTGCGCCGCTCGCGCTCGCGGGCGCTCTGCCCGAAGTAGGCGCCGTGGAACAGGAGGATTTCGCGGGCAGTGAGGGCGAAATCGAGGTTGGGCCGCTGCGGCACCACGCCGATGAGCCGCTTGGCCTTCACCTGCTCTTTCCAGACGTCGTGCTGGCCCACGAAGACGCGCCCGCTGGTAGGCTCGACGCGCGTAGTCAGGACGGCGATGGTGGTGGTTTTGCCCGCGCCGTTCGGCCCCAGCAATCCGAACACTTCGCCGGGATGGATCTCGAGCGAAATGCCGTCGAGCGCGTGGACCTCGATCTTCTTCTTGTCTTTGCGTCCGGCGCGCGCGCCACCCCAGGAGAAGCCGGCGCCGCGGGCGGCCATCGGCGGCGGCGTATCGTAGACCTTGCGAAGCTCCTCGATGCGAATGCCGATTCCCATGCACCCCTTGGTCGGGCGGCCTGCGCCCAATTCTATGAGCATACCCCAGTTGGTGGGGCATGCTTTAGCTTGCCCCTTGCCTGCGCGCGGACCAGGCCGCTCATCCATGAGGCTATGGAGTTTAGGGTGAGAATAGACTAATATGTAAAGCGTTGGCACGAGTGGAGGCGATGGCATGAGTACGCGATGTGGCGTTTGGATCTCTATATTTTCTTTTTCGCTGGTTTCCGGATTCGCGCAGCAGAATGGACCCGCGGGGCAGTCCGAACCTCCGGCATCCGTCCCGGCTGTTAGTGCGAGCCGCCAGATGACGCTGGATGTGCTGGTGACCGATAAATCCGGAAAGCCGGTCTCCGGCCTCGAACAGAAGGACTTTACGCTCCTGGACAACAAACAGCCGCAGAAGATCGTGTCTTTTCAGGCCGTAGCGGGTGCGGCCGCAGCGGCCGATCAGCCGGTGGAAGTCATTGTGCTGGTAGATACTCTCAACACCGAATTCACTAATGTAGCCATTGAGCGGAAGGAAATCGAGAAATTTCTAGGACGAAGCGGCGGGGCGCTGGCCCAGCCCGTGTCGCTGATTTTCTTTTCCGGTTCGGGAGCGACCGGGACCATGTCTTCCCGGGATGGAAACGCGGTAATTGCGGACCTGAATCAGAAACAACTAGGTCTGCGCGCAATTGGCCGGGCGCAAGGATCTTACGGCGGCTTTGAGCGGATGCAGATGTCTCTCAGCACGCTTCAGAAGCTGGCCGATTTTGAGGCGACAATGCCTGGTCGAAAACTGGTGGTTTGGATTAGTCCGGGTTGGCCCTTTCTGACTTCCGGCATGGATCAGGTACTGGCGTCAGAGCGGCAGAAGCAGTGGTTTTTCACCTCCATTCTGGCTCTTTCGGACGGGCTGCGGCGGGCTCGTATTACGCTTTACAGTATCGATCCGTTGGGGACAGCGGACGCGCTCTCTCTGCGGACGGATTATAAGCAGTTCCTGAAACCAGTGAAAAAAGCGGCACAGGCGGACCTTGGAGACCTGGCGCTACAGGTTCTGGCGTCTCAGAGTGGAGGCCTGGTTCTCAATTCAAGCAACGATCTGGCGGGCGAGATCGCAACCTGCGCGGCTGACCTGAATAGCTATTACGTTCTCTCCTTTGAGGGCCTTCCCGGGGACGGTCCCAACGAGTACCATGCGCTCGAGATCAAGCTCGACAAGCCGGGATTAACGGCGCGCACGCGATCCGGGTATTACGCCCAGCCATAGCGTTGCGAGCTATACTGGCACGTTCAGTGGGGAAGACCGGCAAGAGGCGGAGGTCGCGCGAGGCGTCACCCGTGGGCGCCACGCCAGGCATGGTGGGCGGGGGAACGGGCCGAATGTGGCGGCACGGGTGGCGGCTGCTGGCGCTCGGGGGCCTCGTCCTGGTGGCCTACTCCAATTCCTTCCAGGCGGCGCTGGTGTTCGACAATGCCTCGGCGATTGGGGAAGATCCGCGAATCCGGGCGGCCACGACTGAAAACATCGAGTCCATTCTGAAGGGACGGTATTGGTACGGCAACGGCGGGCGCGCGGCCACGACACCATGGTATCGGCCGCTCACCACTTTCTCCTACCTGGTGAATTACGCGGTGCTGGGCAATGGGCCGCGCCCGGCGGGCTATCACTGGGTGAATCTCGCGCTGCACGAAGTCAACGTGGCGCTGGTGTATGCGCTGGGCATCCTGGTTTTGGGAGAAATCGCGCCGGCTTGGGCGCTGGCCGCGCTTTGGGGATTGCATCCGCTGCTCACCGAAGCGGTCACCAATATAGTGGGGAGGGCCGACCTGCTGGCGGCTTTCGGCGTGCTGGCGGGCTTATTGTGCCACGTGAAGGGCGCCTCCGCGGCGGGGCGTCGCAGGGTGGCGTGGCTGGCGGGCCTGGCCGGCGCGCAGGCGATCGGGCTATTTTCGAAAGAGAACGCCGCTGTCCTGCCGGGTATCATGCTGCTATACGACCTGACGTGGCCGGAGCGCGCGACGTGGCGCCGGCGGGCCGTCGCCTATGCCGCCGCGGCGCTGCCGATTGTCGCCTATTTCTTTTTGCGCAGCGGTTTGCACTGGCACGCGGTAATCGAAGTCACCGAGAATCCCCTGGTGAGCGCGGGTTTCTGGACAGCGCGGCTCACGGCCATTAAAGTAATCGGCAAGTATCTGTGGCTGTTTGTCTGGCCGGCCCGCTTGTCGGCGGATTATACCTACAATTCGGTATCGTTGTTCGGCTGGCGGGTGTGGAATTGGGAGGATGCCCAGGCGATCGTCGCGCTGGCGGTTTGCCTGGGGGCCGCGCTGCTGGCCGTCCTGCTGGCCGTGCGCTGGCGCCGCACGGGGAAGCCGCTACTCTTCTTCCTGGTTTTCTTTTTCGTGGCGCTATCGCCCACTTCGAACCTGATCGTCCTGGTCGGAAGCACCATGGCCGAGCGGTTCATGTATCTGCCCTCGGTGGGCCTGGCCGGTTGTGTGGTGGCGGCCGTCTACGCGCTGGGCCAGCGGCGATTCCCGAAGCGCCCGGCGGCGGTGCGGGTTGGCTGGGCGGCGCTAGGCCTCGTGTGCCTGGCGTTCACGGCGCGAACCTACGCCCGCAACTTCGATTGGCAGGACGAACGCAGTCTGTGGGCCAGTACCGTGGAGGTTTGTCCGGGAAGCGCCAGGGCACACTACAGCCTGGGCCTGGCACTGGAGCGGCTGCCGTACGAGTTGCCGGAGGCGATTGCCGAATACCAGGCAGCCGTGCGGATTGAACCCGATTTCGCGGAAGCGCACAACAATTTGGGGAACGCCCTGGCGCAGACGCCCGGCCGGCTGCCGGAGGCGATTGCCGAATACCAAGCGGCCCTGCGGATTCGACCCGATCTGGCGGCGGTTCACTACAACCTGGCAAACACCCTGGCGCGCATGCCCGGGCGGCTGCCGGAGGCGATTGCCGAATACCAGGCAACGCTCAAGATTCGACCCGATGACGCGGATGCGCACGACGCGTTGGCGAACGCCCTGGCGCAGACGCCCGGGCGGCTGGCGGAGGCGATTGCCGAATACCGGGCGGCCCTGCGGATTGAACCCGATCGCGCGGAGGTTCGCTACAACCTGGCAAACGCCCTGGCGCAGACGCCCGGCCGGCTGGCGGAGGCGATTGCCGAATACCAGGCGGCCCTGCGGAGCGAGCCCGATTTCGTGGAAGCGCACGTCAATCTGGCGAACACGCTGGCGCGGATGCCCGGCCGGCTGCCGGAGGCGATTGCCGAGTATGAAGCGGCCCTGCGCATCAGGCCCGATCCGCAGTTGCGGCAAATGGTGGACCGATTACGGATTCATTGATCGGTGGCATGTATAGGCAATGCCACTTAGTGTTTCCAGGAACGGGAATTCGACCGAAGTTGTGGGGCAGGTTGGCAGGGGTACCCTCTGGGTCCGGCGGATTGGTAACCCGCCGGTTGCGCCGGTAACAAACCGGCGCGCAGGATACAATCCTGCCCCACAATCAATGCAGATGCCGGGCCGGGCAGGCCCAGCGGAAGTTGCGCGAGTGCGAACAGTATGCGAGGTTGAGTCATGAGCCCTCAGAGCTGCACATCCGTGGGAGTGCTGGTCCCCTGCTACAACGAAGCCGGCACCATCGCGGCGTGTGTGGAACAACTTCTGGAACTGGAGGGCATCGACACCGTTCTGCTGATCGACGATGGCTCCCGGGACGGCAGCTCCGCGATCTGTGCGGCACTCGCGGCCCGGCATGCCCCTCGTGTCGAAGCATTGTTGCTGCCTCAAAATGTAGGGAAGAACGCTGCCATCAGGGCCGGCGCCTCCGCCGTCCCGGAAGAATTCTTAATCGTCTTGGATGCCGACATGACCGTGGCGCCGGCATCGATCCGGCCGGTTCTGCAGGCGCTTTCCGGCGAGAAGGTGCGCGCGAATTCCCGTGTGTTTGTCTATGGGTCGCGATTGCACGGCGACATGGCGCGCGGGGCGATGTCCCTGGCGCGCCGTGTGGGCAATCGGTTCTTCGCGGCATGGGTGTCGCGGTTGCTCAATCGCGAAGTAACCGACGTCCTTTGCGGCTTCAAGGCCATCCCTAAAGACGTGCTGTCAAACATGCCTTCGAGCGCCTGCCGGTGGGGTGATTTCGATCTGTTCTTTGCCGCCGCCGACGCTGGCTTGCGTTTCGTGGAAATTCCCGTGGCCCTGGCCCCACGCCGCGCCGGCCATTCCAAGATGCGCGCGTTTTCCGCCGGGCTGTACTTTGCCTATCTTTGCGTCGGCCGCACTCTGCGCGGGCTCTCCAAATCAAAAAGGGCAAGCTAAAGCATGCCTGGCATGCTTTAGCTTGCCCGGACTACCAGGACGTGTGAGCCTTAGAACCTCACACGCAGCGACAACTGAATGTTGCGCGGGTCGTTGCTCTGCGTCAGACTCACCACGCCCGCCGAGCTCGAGGTCAGACTCGTGCTCGGACCGCCCAACTGCGGCGAATTCGTGGCGTTGAACGCTTCGGCGCGGAACTGCACGTTAAAGCGCTCGTGCACCTGGACGGCCTTGAACAGCGAGAGGTCCGCGTTCGGCACCTTGGGTGGACGGATGGTCGGGAACTCGCCGCTCAGCACGCGCAGCACGTTGTTAGGCTGCTGGATGAAGGCCGGCTGCAAGGTCTGGCCGTTGAAGGTGCAGTTGCTCTGTACGCCGGTGGTCAGGATCACGCACGTATTGAAGAACTTCGTGTCGTCTCCATTGGGCAACGCAGGGTTGATCCCCGTCGATAGGAAGCCGCTCGGCGCGCCTAGCGGGAAACCGTTCTCCCGCATAAAGACGCCGTTGGCTTGCCAACCCTTCAAAAACACGGCTAGAATCCCCTTAGTCTGGCTGAAAAGCGGAATCGCCCAGTTGCCGCTGATCACGATGCGGTTCGGCGTATCCTGTCCGGCTAGCGTGCGATCCGGCGTCTGGGTGATGGGCTCCTGGGCGTTCAGCCACCCGGTTGCGTTCAGCCACTTGGCGCGGGTGTAGCTCACCAGCAGGTTCAAGCCGTGGCTCAACCGCTTGTCAAAGCGCACCTGCAGCGAGTTGTACCAGCTCTTCCCCATGGGAATATTGTTCTCGGTGACCCCCGTGAACTCAGGATAGGGCAGCAGCAACTGCTGCCGCGTGACGCTGGTGGAGAGGCCGGGACCGGCGGGCAGCAAGCCGTAGAACGGGTTGGCGTACTTGCACGTCGTCGAGCTTGTTGAGCAGGAATCGGTCAAGTTGGGTGTGGCAGTGCCGCCGTATTGCAGCAAATTCGCCATGCTCACAACGTCGAGGTTTTGCGAGACGTTCAGCTCCTGGCTGCGGCTGCCCACGTAGGAAACTTCCAGCACCGAGCGCGAGGGCAATTCGCGCTGCACGCCGAGGGAGAACTGGTGCACCCTGGGAATCACGCGATCGGGGTTGGTGAAGCTGACAGATTGTCCCAGGAACGTGGACAGGCCTCCCTTGGCACCCGTGGGCGTCAAAATCCCCGTCGGATAGGGATTTTGGAGGTAGTTGCCAGAGAAGGTAATGCCGCCGTCGGGGGTGGCGTTGAAGGGAGTGGAATAGCTGAATCCCTGCACGCCCGACGGGTTGAAGGTGGCGACGTAGCTCAATCCATAGCCGGCGCGCACCACCGTCTTGTTCATGGGGTGCCATGCCACGCCCACGCGCGGCTGCCAGTTGTTCAGGTCGCGCTGGTAGGGCATGCGGTTGCTGGAGCTGGCAAACAGCAGCCCGCCTTTTATCGTAAGGCCCGGCTGCAAGGGGTCAACCACCTGTACGGGGCTATTGGCGTTCAAGTCGAAGCCCGCATTGATCTGGTTATTGCGCTCCGTAAGCGGCGATTCATAGTCCCAGCGCAGACCGTAGCTGAGGGTCAGGGTGTTGGTAACGCGCCAGTCGTCCTGCACGAAGAAGCCATAGTAGTGATTGCCATACGCCAGCGCCGCGTTGATGGGCACGCTGCCGCTATTCGCCATGCCCAGCAGCAGCGAGGCAATCGCGTTGCCGTTGGCGGCGTTCGCGGTCAGCGCGTTTTGTTGCGTCCAGCCGGCCGTGAAGGAGTAGCTGCCGAAGTTGGTGGTGGGTGAATTGACGTTGTCCAGATTCACGCGAAATTCCCCGCCCCACTTCACCTGGTGCCGGCGGACGGTGCGGTTCACGATCTCCGCCCACGACCAGGTGGCGCTCTCGGTGAACTGGTTGCCGCCGCTGCGCGAGGCCCCAAACCCCTGGTAGCCGCTCACGCCGATGGTCGGGAAGTAGGGCGGTTGAGTGTTCAGCAGCGACGAGGGAAAGCCCAACGTCGTCGGGTTGAAACCGCTGGCGTAGAGCGTGATCCACAGGTCGTGCCGAAAGTACCCCAGGCGCGAGGTGAGCACGGTGGAGGGCGACAGTACGGTGGTCAGGTCGGCGTTGCCGCCCTGGTTCAGGCGCCCGTCGGAGTAGGAGTTGCCCGGCGCGGCCACCTGCTGCCAGCCGTAGTTGCCGTTGGTTTCGGTGCGGAAGCCGCGCACGAAGCGCGAAAAGAAGTGGTTCTTTTCGCTGATCTGCTGGTCTATGCGGATCACGTGGGAGTCGTAAGCGTCGGTTCGCGCGTTAGGCGAGATGATGAAGTTGTTGGTGGCGCCCGCGACGTTGGGCGCGGGAATGTAGCTGGCAATCTTGACCCCCACCGCGTTCATGCGAGTCGACGGAATCGTGTCGTTGGGGAATGGCGTCCGCAAGTACGTCGTCCCCGACAGCGCGGTGGTGTTGGGGTCGTAGATGGTGATGGGCGTGCCGTTACTTTGCAGCGTGGTGTTGAAGTTCCCCTGCACCGCTGCCGGGTACGGCAACGTTTGCGTACTGGGCGTCGGAATGGCGGAGCGCCAGATCTCGTACGACCACATGAAGAAGGTCCTGTTGCGGCCGTTGTAAACATGCGGAATCACCACCGGCCCGTCGATCACGAGGCCCGGATTGTTCTCGTGATACGCGGCACGCTTGGCGCCGATCCGGTTCTGGTCGAAGGCGTTGGCGGTGAGCACCGTGTTTTTGTTTAACCAGTAGAGAGACCCATGAAGCTGGTTGGTCCCGCTCTTCACGCTGACCGTCATGGTGCCGCCCGAGGTGCGCCCGTACTGCGCGTCGTAGTTGCTGTTCTGAATCTTGTATTCCGACACCGCCTCCGGAGGGGGCACGAAACCCATGTTGGCCGCGTTGCTGCCTTCCGTCCCCGTATTGGGCACGCCGTCCAGCAGCAGATCGCTGGCTCCCGTGATTCCTCCATTGATGGACATACTCTCGGCGACGTTGTTGCCGGCGTCGAACGGCCGCGCCGAGCGGCTCAGCGCATTGGCGCCGATATCGAATTGTACGCCGGTGGCCACGATGCCCAGCAGGAACGGATTGCGGGCCTGCGAAGGCAGGTCGGCCACGTTCTCTTCGCCCACCACCTGGCCCTTCTCGGAGGGTAACGCCTGTAGCAGCTCGGCCCCCGCGGAAACCGTGACCTGCTCGTTCACCGCCCCGACTTCCAGCGTGAAATCCTGCTGCACCTGGTCGCCCAAGCGCAACTCCAACTTGTCCCGCTCGGCCTTCTTGAACCCGCTAGCCGTGGCCGTCACGTTATAAGTTCCGATCGGCAGCACGGGGAACGAGTAGATCCCCGCCTCATTGGTGGTGGTGCGGTTGATTTCGTTGGTGGCGACGTTCTGCGCCTCGACTGGCACTCCCGGCACGACGGCGCCCTGAGAGTCCTTCACGATACCCCTGATTCCGGCTTGAAACTCCTGTGCGAACATCGGCGCGCACAGCAAGAGTGCAAGCAAGAGCGCAAGCAAGCATACTAAGCGTTTTGACATGGCCAATCTACTCCTTTGGATAAACGACAACGCGAAACTCCCTTAGGCTTCGCAGCATAACATAATGCATCATGGCGAACCAAACAAATTCGGAGAAAAGGCCCCTATTTTGCTATGTGAAACGAAGCGCCGGTCTGAAACAGGGCCTAAGCCTCCTGGATACAGTGGATACAACCGGTCGGATCAGATACTCGCACTCCCCGCTTTCAAAACGAGGGCGCCTTCGTTACTCATAGCAAAACTTCAGGGCGTGACCGGCATACACCTCGAACCGGTGGCACGCCGCACCAAGGTCTCCGCCGCTATGGCTGTGACCGCATCAGCGCCTCGATCACACCCCAGTAGATGGGGCCTGCCTGGGGTTTCGCCCACGCCCGGTAGAGCGCCGGATACTGGGCGGGATTGGCGGCCAGCTCTTCACGCATCCCCGTTCTCACCCCGCCGCCATAGGTTCTTTCGAGAAGCGGCGATCCCTCCGGCGGGCGAAGCAGACGAACGTGAATCGACATGCTCAGACGATCGGACTGCTCGACGCAGGTCACGCCGGGCTCCACCAGCAGGCTGAGCACGGCATCCGCGCCGGCCGGCGTCTGCACCAACTCCACCAGGCCCCGTCCGGAGTTGAAGGCGTAGTCCCGGAAGGCCTCCAGAACCAGGGCTTCCGGTCTCACGCCGTCCATGTACCGCGCCAAGTCCCGCGGACGCATGAAGCAGGAACTGAAGAAGGAGGCTCCCGGAGCCCACCTGGCTTCCACCGCCAAACGCAAATGGGGCTGCGGAAGGAGTTTCAGCACCTTATCGTGGAGGGTGTGAATGAGGCCGCCGGAAGGGGAGAGCAGGGCCAGCATGTAGGCGTTCCAGCCACGCTTGTCGCGGGCGTCGGCATGGGCGCCTTTGGCGAGCAGCAAGCGGACGGTATCCACGCGCCCGTACTGCGCGGCCAGCATCAGCGCCGTGCGTCCATCGTTGTCCTTGGCTTCGATATCCGCTCCCGCTTTCAGGAGGGCTTCCACGCGACTGGTGTCGCCCATTTTCGCCGCGGCCGGCCAATCTTCCGGCGGCACCGCCGCCAGGGAAGCGAACGACAGGAGGAACAGAATCGGGCGCGACACCACACACCAAACTTAGCAAAAACCGGCTGGCATCGAAGTGGAAGTCATCCGGCCGGATCAACCGGGCGCGTGGACGAGTTGCAGAAACTCCGAGTAATCCCGGATGTAATCCGCACTGTCATACTTCTCGGAGCAAAGGACCAGCAGAACGGCGTCCTGGGAGAATTTGTACTGGATACCCCATACCATGGGAGGCAGGGATAGCGCGAGTGCCGGGCTATCGAGCGCGAATTCCTGGCGGTTCCGTCCGTCATCGGCTACGATGTGGCACTGTCCCTGCACGCATACCAGGAACTGGTGCAGCTTGCGATGGGCGTGCTCGCCGCGAACGTCCTTGGTGGCCACGCCCGAGACCAGGAAACACCGTTTCACGTCGAAGGGAATCTGCTCGCCCACTTCCGCATAAGTCAGCAGGCCGCGCAGGTCCTGCGCCTGCGGCAAGCGATGGAGCGCCACGCCCGCCACTGTGGTCTCAGTGGCGCCCTTGACGGGAGCGGCCGCCGCGGCTGCGGTGGAAGGCGCATCGGCCCCCTCGTAACCCACAATGCGGGCGGGATTCCCCGTGACGATGGCCAGCGGGGGCACGTCGCCCGTCACCACCGCCCCGGCGCCGATCATGGCCCGCTGGCCGACCGTGATTCCCGGCATCAAGGTCGCATTGGAGCCGATGAAAACATCGTCTTCGATGGTGATTCCGTCCCAGAGCTGCACGCCGCACTTGATGGTCGCACGGTCGCCGATCCGCACCTCGTTTTCGATGAACGTGTGATGGCAAATATTACAGTCCGCGCCGATGACAGCGCCTGACAGCACGTGGGCAAACGCCCAGATCCGGGTTCCGCGGCCGATCGAGGAGCTCTCCACGATGGCGGTAGGGTGCCGGAAGAACTGTGCTGGTTGTAACCGTCGTGGCATTTCCGCGCATTCGATTCTAACATTTCAACCCGGGCCGCAGGGGCGGGTGAGACTCGCGAGGCGCGCGGGCCCGGTCCAACCCGCCTTGCGCTCCCCGGCCGCGCGCTGCCACCGCGCCGCCCGGCACACCGCGGCATCCCCCCGCGTGTTACTATTCCGTTTTAAAACCTGGAGCAAACTCCGTGAAAGTTTACGAAAGCAAGGACATTCGGAACGTCGGTGTGGTGGGCCACGGCGATTCCGGCAAGACCACGCTCACCGCCGGGTTGCTGTTCACCGCCGGAGCCTCGAACCGCTTGCTCCGCGTGGATGAGGGCAACACCATCACGGATTTCGACGAAGAGGAAATCCAGCGCAAGATCAGCATTTCCACCGCCATGGCCGTGGCCGAGTGGAAGAAGACGAAAATCAATCTCCTCGATACTCCGGGCTACAACATCTTTATTAACGACACGCGGGCGGCGCTGGTGGCGGCCGACGCCGCGCTGGTCCTGGTGGACGGCGTCGCCGGCGTCGAGGTGCAGACCGAAAAGGTCTGGCAGTTCGCCGCCGATTACAAGCTCCCTCGCGTGGTCGTCATCAATAAACTCGACCGCGAACGCTCCGATTTCGAGCGGGCCCTGGAAAGCGTGCAGGAGACCTTCGGCCGCGCCGCCGTTCCGATCCAAATCCCCATCGGCGCGGAGCGCGATTTCACCGGGGTCGTGGACCTGGTTCGGATGAAAGCCTACACGTATGCCGCCGATGGCGACGGCAAGGGCAAGGAGGGCGACATCCCCGCCGACCTCGCCGCGGCCGCCCAAAAGGCCCACGAGGCGCTGGTCGAGATGGTGGCCGAGGGCAATGACGCCCTCATGGAAGAGTTTTTCGATAAGGGTACCCTGGCGCCCGGCCAGATCGCCGAAGGCCTCAAGCAGGGGCTGAGGGAAATGCGCATCTTCCCGGTCCTGTGCGCCTCCGCGCTGCACAATGTCGCCTCCGACCTCATCCTCAATTTCATCGTCGAAAACCTGCCCGCCCCGGTGGAGCGCGAGCCCATCCCCGCCACCGTCAACGGCGTCGAGGCCACCCGCAAGATCGCCGAAAACGACCAGCCATCCCTCTACGTCTTCAAGACCACGGCCGACCCCTTCGCCGGCCGCATCACGTTTTTCAAGGTCATGACCGGAGTGGTGAAGAACGACGCCAATCTCCAGAATGTAACCCGCGGCACGGCCGAGCGCCTGGCGCATATCTCGAGCCCCATGGGCAAGACCCTCCAGCCGGTCACCGACCTGCACGCCGGCGATATTGGCGCCGTCGCCAAGCTGAAGGATACGCTCACCGGCGACACCCTGGCCGACAAGGGCCTGAACATTACCTATCCGCCGGTGAAGCTCCCCGAGCCTTCCATCGCCTTCGCCATCGAAGCCAAGTCGCGCAACGACGAGGATCGCATGGGCAATGCCGTCCACCGCATTCTGGAAGAGGATCAGTCGCTGCGCTTCTACCGCGACCCGCAGACCCGCGAGTTCCTGCTGGCCGGCTCAGGCCAGCAGCACGTCGAAATCGTGGTGAGCCGGTTGAAGAAGCGTTACGGCGTGGACGTGGCCCTCAAAGCTCCCAAGATCCCCTACCGCGAGACCGTCCGCGGCACGGCCGACGTCCAGGGCCGCCACAAGAAGCAGACCGGCGGCCATGGCCAGTTCGGCGATTGCTGGATCAAGATGGAGCCTCTGCCGCGCGGCGCCAAGTTCGAGTTTGCCAACGAGATTTTCGGCGGCTCCATCCCCAGGAACTTCATCCCCGCCGTCGAAAAGGGCATTATCGAGGCCGCCGAAAACGGGTACCTGGCCGGCTTCCCCATGGTGGACTTCAAGGTGACCGTCTACGACGGCTCCTACCATGACGTGGATTCCTCGGAGCTGGCCTTCAACCTGGCCGCCCGCAAGGCTTTCAAGGCGGCCATGCAGCACGCCAAGCCGGCTCTGCTCGAGCCCATCATGAACGTCGAAATTCAGGCTCCCGTGGAATACGCCGGCGACCTCATGGGCGACCTCAACGGCCGCCGCGGCCGTATCTCCGGCATGGAAACCAGGGGCAGCAGCCAGTTCATCCGCGCCCAGGTGCCCATGGCCGAGATGCTGAACTACCAAAACGATCTGACGGCCATGACGCAAGGCCGGGCTTCGTTCACCATGGAGTTCGACCACTACGATTTCGTGCCGCAATTGCAGTCCGACAAAATCATCGCCGCCGCCAAGGCCGCCAAGGCCGGCGAAGAGGAGGAAGAGGAGTAGCGCCGGGCCCAGAAGGCGCCGCCTTGCCACCGGTTTTTTTATTCCGGTATTGCTTTACGCGACTTGCTTTACATAGGTGAAACGTTGTAGTCTTTTATGGTCATACCCGGGCACCGGCTCGCGGGAGTAGCTTATTTTCTGTATTTCGAGGCAGTAATGGAAGTTCGGAAGAAGACGCTCTTCTCTTTTTTCTTGGCCGCCGTAGCCCTTATAACCACCGCTGGATGCGGGTTGAATCAGCCGTCCAGGTTCCGCATGGCGTTCCTGCCGCCGGCTTCCCCTAGCGGTCCGGTGGTGGAGCTGGCCGAACCTCCCGTCATCCAACCCAATCTGTACTTGAAGGATGTTCCCCCCTTCCTGCTGACCAATCCGCAGTTCTCCGAGCGCTGGGCTCGCGCGGATTTGCTCGTCCGGCGAGCCGATCGGCAGTTGGAAGCCGGTAAGCGGTATTACCAGAGCAACGATGCCGGGAACGCCCGCCGGGAATTCGACGCCGCCATCGACTCGATGCTGGACGCGTCGGACCAGAATCCCGCCGAACGCGAGGAATACGAGCGCAAGCTGGATGAAATGGTGGACGCCATCCACCGCATGGATCTGGCGGGCCTGGGCGCCGCGGCCGGCATCGAAGAAGGCCAGTTCGAAAAGGCCCCGTTGGAAGACATCCTGCAAATGACCTTTCCCGTGGACCCCAAGCTGAAGGATAAGGTGCGGGAGCAGGTGGCGGCCACGGTTTCGCAGTTGCCCCTCTCGGTAAACGACGCCATTCTGGGATACATCAACTACTTCTCCGGACGCGGCCACAGGACGCTGGTTGGCGGGTTGCAGCGCTCCGGCCGCTACCGGCCCATGATCCAGCGCATCCTCGATGAAGAAGGCTTGCCGCAGGAGCTCATCCATCTGGCCCAGGCCGAATCCGGCTTTATCCCGCGCGCGCTATCCCGCAAGGCCGCCGGTGGTATGTGGCAGTTTCTCAAATGGCGCGGCAACGAGTACGGGTTGCAGCAGACCCGCTACACCGACGACCGCATGGATCCTGAAAAGGCCACGCGCGCCGCCGCCCACCACCTGCGCGACCTGTACCAGGAGTTTGGCGACTGGTACCTGGCCATGGCCGCGTACGATTGCGGACCGGTGACGGTGGAAAAAGCCGTCGAACGCACAGGCTATGCCGATTTCTGGGAACTGCGGAGTCGCGGAGCCCTACCGGCCGAGACCGCCAACTACGTTCCCGTCATCCTCGCCATGACCATCATGGAGAAGAACGCCGCCGAATACGGTCTGGATGCCATTCAGTTGGACCCGCCGCTGGCATTTGACACGGTGGAGGTTTCCGCGCCCACCAGCCTGGCGCTGGTTTCCGATATCACCGATACGCCGGCCGCCGAGATGGCCGCTCTGAACCCCGCCATCCTGAAGGGAATTATCCCCGAGGGCTATCCGCTACGCGTGCCCAAAGGCAGCGGCAACCAGCTCCTGGCCGCGTTGCAGCTCATTCCCGCGGAGCACCGCAATTCCTGGCGCGTGCATCGTGTAGGCGCCGGCGAAACGCTGGCCGCTATCGGCAAACGTTACGCCGCGTTGCCCGGCAGCATCGTGGCCGCCAACCACCTGTCGTCGGTCCAAGCCGCGGAGGGCGACCTGCTGCTGATCCCCGCGGCCCTGCGCGTGGAGGCTCCCGTCCGGCGGACCACCGTCG
>JBAWDI010001004.1:0-11011 GCA_049590695.1 Bryobacteraceae bacterium | reverse complement strand
CAGGTGGTCGATATAGTCAGCAAAGACGAAGTGACCCAGTCCGAATTCTCGCAGGACGCCAAAGACAAAGCAGCCGCCTTGACCAAGGAGTTCGAGCAATATCTCGCCGCGCACAAGGACGAAATCGAGGCCTTACAGATTCTCTACAGCCGCCCCTACCGCTCCCGCCTGCGTTACAAACAGGTGCGCGACCTGGCCGAAGCCATCCACAAGCCCCATCCCGCATGGACCACCGAGGCGCTCTGGAGGGCTTATGAAACCCTCGACCGCTCCCGCGTCCGCGCCTCGAGCGAGCGCGTCTTCACCAACATCGTGTCTCTGGTCAAATTCGCCATTAGCAAGGAGGGTCAACTCGAACCCTTCCCCGAATCCGTCCGCCAGCGTTTTGAAAACTGGATCGCCGAACAGCAAGCCAGTGGCGCCAATTTCAGCGACGAGCAGATTCAGTGGTTGACCGCCATCGCCGAACACGTCGGCACCAGCATCGAAATCACGCCTGACGATCTGGAGAGCCTGCCCTTCTCGCAAAAAGGCGGCCTCGGCCGGGCCTACCAGTTGTTCGGGAACCGGCTCCAGCCACTTTTGGATGAGCTAAACGAGGTGCTGGTTCAGTGAAGGAACTGCCGAGCGGCTGGACATGGGCTTCGTTCGATTCCGTCGGTCAGATCATAAACCCGAGGAACATCCCCATCTCACTTTGCTCTGACCATGGCAGTGTCCGCGTAATCGATCAGGGCGAAGAGGAAACCGCCGGCTACAGTGACGCAATGGAACTCGCATATACCGGCCCGTTTCCAGTGGTCGCTTTCGGTGATCACACTCGCCGCGCCAAGTACATATCCGAACCTTTCATCGCGGGCGCTCAAGGCCTCAAGGTGATCGAGTGTAAACAGGTCTGCGAACCGAAGTTCCTTTTCTACTGGCTGCACGTAGTCGACATTCCAGATCGCGGTTACAGTCGGCACTTCCAGTTTGTTCGGAAAGCACAGGTCCCGCTCCCACCCCAGGCCGAGCAGCGCCGCATCGTCGCAGAGATCGAGGATCAGCTTCCCCGCCTGGAGTCCGCAATCGCATCGCTTCGCCGCGCCAAGGCCAACATTAGCCGTCTGCGGACATCCGTAATATCTTCCATGCTTGGATGGGACGCCTGGCCGAAAATAGCTTTGGGCCGACTGATCGAGAGGATTGAAGCGGGGAAGAACTTCAGGTGTGAGGAACGGCCGCCGAACCCCGACGAGTTTGGCGTGGTCAAGGTTAGTGCCGTCTCTTGGGGGCGGTTCGATGAGAACGCCTCGAAGACGTGTTCGGGTCTGGAGCGTTTCGAAGCACGGCACCTCATCCGCCCTGGGGACTTCCTGATGAGCCGCGCGAACACGATTGAGTTAGTCGGTGCGTGCGTCATTGTGGGTCAGGTTACAAGACGCGTCATGCTCAGCGATAAGATCCTCAGGCTCGTGCTTCGCGAGGTCGAGCCTGCATGGCTGCTACACGCGCTCCGCAGTCCACAAGGCCGGCAGCAGATCGAGGCTCGCGCTACGGGCAACCAGGAATCGATGAGAAACATCAGCCAGGAAAGCATAAAGGCCATCGAGATCCCACTGCCCAGCCGCAGCAAGCAGGCTGCGCTCCTAGCTGGGACCGAAAGATCCCTCTCGGTTGCGGACGCCGCCGATGCCGTACTCGATGCTAACCTCCGCCGTGCCGCCCACCTGCGCCAATCCATCCTCCACAAAGCTTTCGAAGGCAAGCTCGTCCCCCAAGACCCCAACGACGAACCCGCCTCCGTCCTCCTCCACCGCATCCGCGCCACCCGCGCGCAAACCCCCGCGCGCCGCGCCCCACGTAAACGCGAGGTCCATGCCTGATGTCTTCCCCACGCTCCCGTATCATGCAAAGGCGGCCCAAGCCGCTCTAGAGCAACATCACGGAGCAGGCTGCCTGATTAGACCCATCCCCTCGGACCGTAGCAGTAGAGATGCCCACTGTGACGACCTTCAACCTGCCGCATATGCGGTACCCTTGGAACATAGGGCAGTATGGCGACCCACAACAACCTGCATATCCCGGACGATCTGCTGAGCGCGGTGAACGAAGCGGCGGGCGCGGACGGCAAAACCACGGATGAAATCGCGGCCGATGCCCTTCGGCGATATCTGGCGCGCCGGAACCTGGAAGAACTCGGCAGGTATGGGCGTGAGCAGTCGCTCCGGCTTGGCTACACCGAGGCCGATGTCCCCCGCTTGATCGCTGAATCCCGGCGTGAGAATCGTGGCGCCTAGAGTCACCCTCGATACCAACATCTACGTGTCGGCATTTCAGTGACCGTTCACGTAATTCTCAACTCCCGACCGCTCACGTATAATGCAAACGTGGCCCTAAGGAAGAACGTTCTTAAGCCGGAGAAAATGGACATCAGAACCTTCGACACTTCCGAAGTGGCCCTACATCGCTGTTTGGACCGCATCAAGAAGACCACAGACGAAGATGAACTCCGCCACCTGACCGAAGAGCTTCAAAAGATTGTGTTCCGCCGGCAGTCTCGGAATGCCGCCCGCGCCCAGACGCCCACGCCCATGCGATACCCTAAGAACAGGAGCAGGATCTTATGAGCCTTGACATCCCTCGGGAAACCGCAGTTCGCCTCGCGGCGAAAGCCCACGAGCAAGGCCTCTCCATTAACGCTCTTCTGGAGCGCCTCCTGAACGAGGCCGGTGACCTGAAGGCGCCCACCGCCAACGGTGAACTGCCAAAACTGCCTGTCTGGAATCTCGGCGTGCGCGGCAGCCTGCATCGCCGGGACATCTACGACGATGTCTTTTGAACCGGGCGTACTTGATGCCAATATTTTGGTGTACGCCGTGGAAGCCGGCGCTCCGCAGCACGCCATTTCGCGCGCGTTAATAGAGGCCGCCCGCGACCCAGCCGCGGTTCTCTATCTCACATCCCAGGTACTCTGCGAGTTCTACTCCGTTGTCACAAATCCCCGGCGGGTTGCTCGCCCGCGTTCCCCGGCAGAGGCGCTCGGCGCGATTTCGGTTTTACTTGCGCTGCCTGGCATACGTTTACTTCCCACACCTGCTCGGGCCGTTGCGGGCTGGATGGCCTTGTTGCAACGCCATCCCGTGACCGGACGCGATGTGTTCGACTTGCAGCTTGTGGCAACGATGCAAGCGAATAAGGTTCAGAGAATCTACACATTCAATACGGCGGATTTCGAAGTCTTCCCCGAACTCACGGTGATTGCCCCGCGAGAGGCCGCCTGATGTCTTCCCCCGCCTCCAATCTCGTCAACAAAGTCTGGAACTACTGCAACCTCCTCCGCGATGACGGGGTCTCTTACGGCGATTACGTCGAGCAGCTCACCTATCTTCTCTTCCTCAAAATGGACTACGAGCGCACCCGCCCGCCCTACAAGCACAAGTCCACCATCCCCGAAGACTACAACTGGGCCAACCTCGTCGAGATGGACGGCCTGCCGCTCGAAAGACACTACCGCAACACCCTCGAAAACCTCGGCAAAGAGCCCGGCATCCTCGGCATCATCTTCCGCAAAGCCCAGAACAAGATCCAGAACCCCGCCCACTTGCGCCGCCTCATCGTCGATCTCATCGATAAGGAACCCTGGAGCGCGCTCAGCGCCGACGTCAAGGGCGACATCTACGAAGGCCTACTCGAGAAGAACGCCCAGGACACCAAATCCGGCGCCGGCCAGTACTTCACGCCTCGCGTCCTGATCGACGCCATCGTCGCCGTCATGCGTCCGCAGCCCGGGACCACAATCATCGATCCCGCCGCGGGCACCGGCGGCTTTCTCCTCTCCGCCGCCGGCCACATCATCAAGCAGCACAAGCTCGATCGCGAGCAGGTGCGCCACCTCCAGACGCAAGCGCTCTACGCGGTCGAGCTGGTGGCGTCCACCGCCCGCCTCTGCGCCATGAACCTGCTCCTGCACGGCCTCGGCAATGAAAAGAACATCGCCGCCGGCAAGGATAGCCTCGTCGCCAAGCCGTCGGTCAACTACGACATGGTGCTCACCAATCCGCCATTCGGCAAGAAGTCCAGCGTCACCATCATCAATCAGGATGGCGATGAGGTGAAGGAGCGCCAGGAGATTCTGCGCGACGACTTCTGGGCCACCACCAGCAACAAGCAGCTCAACTTCCTCCAGCACGTCCGCAGCCTGCTCAAGATCAACGGCCGCGCCGCCATCGTCTTGCCCGACAACGTGCTCTTCGAGGGCGGCGCCGGCGAAACCATTCGCAAACGCCTCCTCCACGATTGCGACGTCCATACCCTGCTGCGCCTGCCCACCGGCATCTTCTACGCCCAGGGCGTCAAGGCCAACGTGCTCTTTTTCGACCGCAAGCCGGCCGCCGAAACACCCTGGACCCGCACGCTTTGGATCTACGATCTCCGCACCAACCAGCACTTCACGCTCAAGACCAACACCCTCACCCGCGCCGACCTGGACGACTTCGTCCGCTGCTACAACCCCGCCAATCGCCACCAACGGACCGAGACCGAGCGTTTTCGCTGCTTCTCCTACGAAGATCTGATCAAGCGCGACAAGGCCAATCTCGATATCTTCTGGCTCAGGGACGACAGTCTGGGCGATTCCTCCGATTTGCCCGACCCCGCCGTTCTGGCAGCCGAGATTGTCGAGGACCTGCAAGCCGCCCTCGACCAGTTCGCGCAGATCGCAGCCGATCTAGGGCCGAGCGAACCCGACTCCGACCCAAATTGAGAGCACCCCGTCTACCGGTGACAACTTTTTACATTTTTTATTTGCTTGATTCTAAAGCTTTCCCTCTTGCTCGACGCCTGGAATCCTCACACCCACCAGCTACTATTGGTATGTGGAACGCCTATTGAAAACCGATCGGGTCCGCGCCCCGCCCGCGCGCCCTTCACTCGGTCGAAGACGGCTGAAAACCGCTACGTCGTAGCGGAAATCCCCGCCTAACCCGTTGATTCTAAATAAACCGACCGCTACGCCGTAGCGGTTTTGCCCCCGCTCCCAACCCCTGGCCCCCGTCTCCCGGTCCCCGTCACGCTATACTCGTAGCTTCCCATGTTCCATTCCATCGAAAAGCACGTTTCCAGCGCCTTTCACGCACACATACTGGCGCGCTACGGTCTCGACCTGGCGGTAGCCGTCGAGCAGCCGCGCCAGAGCGATTTCGGCGAAATGGCCGTGCCCGCCGCATTTCAGCTTGCCAAGCAGTTGCGACAGGCGCCCCGGAAGATCGCGGCGGAACTGGCGGCGGAAGTCGGGCCCATCGAAGGTGTGGCGGCGGTGGAAGTGGCCGGCAACGGGTACGTCAACATCCGGCTCGATCGCGGCGCGTTGGGCGCGGCCCTGCTGCGCGGCGAACCGGAAGAGGCCGCGCCCGCGGGTGAGAAGGTCATCGTCGAGCACACCAACATCAACCCCAATAAGGCGGCGCACATCGGGCATCTGCGGAACGCCACGCTGGGCGACACCTTCGTGCGCATGTTGCGCGCGCGCGGGCAGCGCGTCGAGGTGCAGAACTACATCGATAACACCGGCGTGCAAGTGGCCGACGTGGTGGTGGGCTTCCACTACCTCGAGAACAAGACCCCCGAGGATGTGAAGGCGCTGCTGGCCGATCCCTCCGTGCGGTTCGACTACTATTGCTGGGACCTCTATGCGCGCACGTCCAGCTATTACAAGGACCATCCCGAGGCGCTCGAATGGCGCAGCGCGACGCTGCACGCCATCGAAGCGGGAGCGGGCGAGCTGGCCGAGATGGCGCACCTGGTGGCGGACGCCGTGGTGGAAGCGCACCTGGCCACCATGCTGCGGCTGGGTGTGGAGTACGACGTGCTGCCGCGTGAGAGCGAAATCCTGCACCTGGAATTCTGGGCCTCGGCATTCGACCTGCTCCAGCAACGCAAAGCCATTTATCTCGAGACCGAAGGCAAGAACGCCGGCTGCTGGGTGATGCCGGGCCTCTCGGAAGAGGGCAAGGTGATCGTGCGCTCGGATGGCACCGTCACTTACGTCGGCAAGGATATCGCCTACCAGCTTTGGAAATTCGGCCTGCTCGGCAAGGACTTCTACTACCGCCCGTTCCTCACTTACGCCGACGGCCGCGTGCTGTGGGTCACTACCGGCGAGCCCACCGAAACCGCGCCGCAGTTCGGGCACGGTTCGCGTGTGTACAACGTCATCGACGCGCGGCAGTCCTACTTGCAGGACGTGGTGGTGGCCGGGCTGCGCGGCCTGGGCTACACCGCGCAGGCCGATCAGTCGGTCCACTTCTCTTACGAAATGGTGGCGCTCTCGCCGCGCTGTTGCGCGGAACTGGGCATCCCGTTATCGGAGGAAGACCGCGCGCGTCCGTATGTGGAAGTCGCGGGCCGCAAGGGCCAGGGGGTCAAGGCGGACGACCTCATGGACACGCTCATCGCCAAGGCGCTGGAAGAAGTGGCATCGCGCCACGCGGAGGCATCGGCCGAGGAGCAGAAGCGCGTGGCCGGCCAGATCGCCATCGGCGCCTTGCGCTACTTCCTGCTGAAGTTCACCCGGACTTCGGTGATCGCTTTCGATTTTCAGGAGGCGTTGAGCTTCGAAGGGGAAACCGGGCCGTACCTGCAGTACGCGGCGGTGCGCGCGCGCAACATTTTGCGCAAGCTCGAGGAGCGCGGCGAGAGCGTCCCCGATTTCGCGGCGGAACTGAGCAGCCACGCCATGGCGCGCCAGCTTCAGTCGGAAGATTTCTGGCATCTGCTGCTGGCCGCGTCCAAGGCCGATTCGGCGCTGGAGGACGCCGTGGCTGCGGGCGAGCCGGCGCACGTGGCCAAGTACGCGTTTCAACTGGCGCAAGCCTTCAACAACTTCTATCACCAGTACCCCATCATTCACGAGCAGAACCGCGAAAAAAAGGTTTTCCTGCTGTGGATGACGGATTTCTTCCGCCGGCAGCTCGAACGCACCGCCGCCATTTTGGGGATTTCCATTCCAGAGTACATGTAGGGTAAGCTATCAGCTATCAGCTTTCAGCTAAAGCGGGCGCCGGGTTGGCTGAGAGCTGAAAGCTGATAGCTGATAGCTGAAAGAATCCTATGCGCTTACGGACGTTGGGTATCGTGCTGGCCGGCGGGAAGGGTACGCGCCTGTATCCGCTCACCAGGGAACGGGCCAAACCGGCCGTTCCGTTTGGCGGCAAGTATCGCATCATCGACTTCGTGCTGAGTAATTTTATCAACTCCGGGATCTACTCCATCTACGTGCTGACGCAGTTCCGCAGCCAATCGCTGTTGCAGCACCTCAGTGAAGGCTGGCAGTTCGGCGGGCTGCTCAAGACGCAGTTCCTGATCCCGGTGCCGGCGCAGATGAGGTCGCCCGATGAAGCCTGGTACCAGGGTACGGCGGACGCCATTTACCAGAACATCAACCTGGTGGAGCAATCCGATCCCCACGTGGTGGCGATCTTCGGCGCGGACCACATCTACCGCATGAACATCGCCAGTATGATCGAGTTCCACGTGCAGAGGAGCGCCGAGGTTACGGTGGCCGCCATCCCTGTGGCCAGGCCGCTCGCCGCCGAGTTGGGCGTGATCGAAGCGGCCGGCGACGGCCACATCGTCGCGTTCCACGAGAAGAACCCCGACGCCCCCGCCATACTTGGCGATCCGGAGCGCGTTTACGCCTCCATGGGCAACTACGTCTTCTCTACCCGCACGCTGCTGCGGTTGCTGCACGACGACGCCGCCGATGAATCGAGCGGCCATGATTTTGGCCGCGACATCCTCCCCAAGCTGGCCGGTAAAGCCGAGATCTTCGCTTACGATTTCCAGAGCAGCCGCATCCCCGGCGAGCCGGCCGAGGGACTGCCTTACTGGCGCGACGTGGGGACCATCGATTCCTACTACGAAGCCAACATGGACCTCCGCTCCGTCACCCCGGCGCTCAACCTCTACAACCGGGAATGGCCGCTGCGCACCACTGCCTACCCGGACCCGCCGGCGAAGTTCACCTTCGACGAAGAGAACCGCCGCGGCCAGGCCATCGACTCCATCGTCTCGGGCGGCTGCCTCCTTTCGGGCGGAGTGGTGCGGAACTCGGTGCTGGGACGCAGCGTCCGCGTGCATGCCGCCGCCTTGGTGGAAGACTGCGTCATTCTCGACAACTGCGATATTGGCCGCCGCGCGATGATTCGCCGCGCCATCCTCGACAAGAACGTGCGGGTGCCGGACGACGCCGTCATCGGCTACGACCTCGCTCACGACCGCCTCACCCATCACGTCACGGAGAGCGGCATCGTGGTGGTCGCCGGCAATCGCAGCCAGATCGAGATCACCGGCCTGGTAGTATGACGCGGGGACCGTCATCTCCGTCCCAAGGCGCGGGAGTGCCCACCGGACGGGGCCGGGCTCTGCGCCGCGTGGACGGAGTTGACTGTCCCCGCATCGAGCAACCATGGAACAACACGTCCTAGCCTGGATCGCGCAGTACGGCTACCTGGCGATCTTCGGTTTGCTGATGTTCGGAATTGTCGGGCTGCCGGTGCCCGATGAAACGCTTCTCACCTTTACCGGATACCTGGTCTTCATGGGCCATCTTTCGCTCCCGCTGGCATATGCGGCGGCGTTCGCGGGCAGCACTTGCGGCATCACCATCAGCTACACGCTGGGCCGGACGTTCGGGCTGGCCCTCATCCACCGCTACGGGAAGTACCTGCGCATTACCGAAGCGCATATCCGCAAGGCGCACGCCTGGTTTGAGCGCGTGGGCAACTGGGGCCTGACGTTCGGCTATTTCATCCCCGGGGTGCGCCACGTCACCGCCTATGCCGCGGGCATGAGCGAGGTGGAGCCGCACCAGTTCGCGCTGTTCGCCTACAGCGGCGGGTGCCTGTGGGCGGCCACGTTCATCGGCCTGGGATACTTCCTGGGCGAGCGATGGGAAGCGGTGGAACGGGAAATCGACCACTACCTGGCCGGCGCGACCATCGCCGCGGCTATACTGATTGCGGCGTACCTGCTGTGGTGGCGGTGGCGCCGGGCGCGAGGTAAGTGATGGCCAGCGCGGTTCCGACTACCACCACGCAGCCGATCACGTTGTACCAGAGGTACGACATCCCGGTGAACAGGAACGCCGAGAAGATGGCGGCTTCCCCTGCCAGCATCCCGATGAACGTGGCCGTTCCGCCCACCCGCCGGAAGCCCAGCGCCAGCACGAAGCATCCCAGCAGAGAGCCGTAGAACAGCGAGCCGACCACGTTGACCGCCACGATCAGCGACGGCCCCAGCCGCTTGCCCCATCCGGCCCCGAATGTCACCGCGTAGATGCCCCAGAACAGCGTGGCCCAGCGCGAGGCCGCCAGGTAGTGATGGTCGCTGGCCTCGCGGCGAACGTACCGCCGGTAAATATCCACCACCGTCACGGTGGCCAGGGAGTTGATCTCCCCGGAGCTGGCGGACATGGCCGCCGCGAAAATC
The DNA here is from genome assembly GCA_049590695.1 of Bryobacteraceae bacterium. Classification (GTDB taxonomy): domain Bacteria; phylum Acidobacteriota; class Terriglobia; order Bryobacterales; family Bryobacteraceae; genus Fen-178. The sequence continues at coordinate 1,543 of JBAWDI010001004.1, read as the reverse complement.
ACCGCGATGATGAGCCCCACAAGTCCCGCCGGCAGATGGCGCGTGACGAACGAAAGAAAGATGTAGTTGGTGTCGGTGAAATCTTTTTCGCCGCCGGTCGCCTCCACCAGCTTCACGGCCTCGGTGCGCGCGCCGTCGATCTGCTTCTGCGCCGCGCGGTATTCCGCGATGCGGCGCCCAACGGCTGCGGAATCGCGCGCGTGGTGCGCCTCTACCAGCGCCAGCGCCGCCTGGCGCCGGTCCTCGAACGCCCGGCCGTATTGCTCCGCCACGGGCTGGAATGCACCCACCTGTTGGATGCGGTCGAGCTCCGCGCGCTGGAACAGAACCGGCGGCTGCACGAACAGGTAGAAGACAAACACCATGGCGCCGATGAACAGAATGAAGAACTGCATGGGGATCTTGACCACGGCGGTGAACAGCAGGCTCAGCTTGCTCTGCGCGATGGAGCGGCCCGTCAGGTAGCGCTGCACCTGCGACTGGTCGCAGCCGAAGTAGGAGAGGAACAGAAACGTGCTCCCGATCAGGCCGCTCCAGATATTGAAGCGGTCGTTCCAGTCGAAATTGGTGGTGACCGCGTTCAGGCGGCCGGCCTTGCCCGCCAGAAACATGGCGTCGCCGAACGAGACCGACGGCGGCATCAGCACGATCACGGCGACCAGCGCCATCACCAGCCCCAGAAAGATGATGCCCATCTGCTGCACGTCCGACCACTGCACCGCCTTGATGCCGCCGAGCACGGTGTAAGTGATGACCAGGGTTCCCATCAGCATCGTCGTTACCCGCTCCGGCCAGCCGAGGATCACCGAAAGCACGATGGCCGGCGCGTAGAGCGTCAGTCCCGCGGAGAGCCCGCGCTGGCACAGGAAGATCGCGCTGGCCAACGTGCGCGTCTTGCTGTCGAAGCGCTTCTCCAGGTATTCGTACGCGGTGTAGATATTGGCCTTTTGAAACAGGGGGACCACCGTGGCGCAAATGACGATCATGGCGATGGGCAGTCCGAAATAGGCCTGCACGAACCGCATCCCGTCCACATACGACTGCCCGGTGGTGGAGATGAAGGTGACGGCGCTGGCCTGGGTGGCAATGATGGAAAGGGCCATGGCGTACCAGGGCATGGACTTGCCGGCGAGCAGGTAGCGGTCCACCGTGTTGCTGCCGCGGCCGCGGTAGAGGCCATACAGCACGATGGAGACCAGGGATGCGATGAGGACGATCCAGTCGAGGGGCCTCATTGAAACGCTCGCGTAAACAGGTAAGCCGCCGCGATGATTACACAGAGATAGATGAGGACCGCCATATAGACGCGCCGCCAGGTGCCCAGAAACGGCGGCGGCTCATCGGGCATGTCGCGAAGATCTGGCATGAAGGGAGTGTACTACGCCGCCAGCTCGCCCCGCAGCACCGTCACCGCCTGGTGTCAAGCCTCGATAGAAATGTCCCCCGTAGCGCCTCGATAGAAATGTCCCCTTTTGTGACCGCTGAGGATCCGGGGGTTGCCTTTGCATTTGCCCCCTTTCCCTTATCTAAGTGAGTTGTTCGG
>JBAWDI010001003.1:0-3511 GCA_049590695.1 Bryobacteraceae bacterium | reverse complement strand
GTGCCGACGTGGGCGTCCCGCGCGTGGCGCTGACCACGCTCCAGATAGCGGCCCATCATATGGAGGAGTGCCCCCTGTGCGCGCGCGGCATTCCGCTCGCCAAGCCCGGTTCGCGCCCAACATGATGCGCCGGATCAAGATCAAGCTGGCCTACGACGGCGGCGCGTTTCATGGATGGCAGGTCCAGCCCGGCCTGCCCACCATCCAGGGAAGCCTGGAACAGATTCTCTCCGACATGGAAGGCCGGCCGGTGCATGTGGCCGGCTCGGGCCGAACCGACGCCGGAGTGCACGCCCTGGAGCAGGTGGCCGCTTTCACCATCGCCAACCCGATTCCGCTCGCCAACCTGCGGCGCGCCGTCAACCGGCTTCTGCCGCCGGCCATCCGGGTACTCGCGGCCGAAGAGGTTCCGAGCGATTTCCATCCACGCTTCGATGCCAAGGCCAAGACATATGAATACCGCATATTGCGCGATGAGGTCTGTAGCCCTTTCGAGTGGCCCTACGTGCATCATTACCCTTATCCACTGGATGAGGAGCGCATGAGCCGGTTGGCCGCGGTTTTCAATGGCGAGCACGATTTCACGCCGTTCGCGGCGTCGGACGACCGGGACGCCGAGGGAAAATCCAAAGTGCGAACGGTGTTCTCTTCCGCGCTGGAGCGGCGCGGCCCGCGGCTGATCTATGCCATCCGAGGCAGCGGATTCCTGAAGCACATGGTGCGCAACATCGTGGGCACGCTGATTGAAGCGGGCAAGGGCAACATCGCGGATTTGAGCGTGCTGCCCGCGGAATCCGGGCCGACCGCGCCCGCCAAGGGACTTTTCCTGGTGCGCGTGGAGTACTGAGGCGGTTGCCCGCGATCCCGGAAAGCGTATGCCAATAAGGCTATAATTGAATTAATGCGGTTCGGTCTGTGTCTCCTGATGCTCGCCGCGGGTTCCGCCTTCGCCGCCGATTTGCACCCCGGCGAGACCTTGCGCGGCAAGCTGGTGCTCGGCGAGGGCAAGCCGCCGGCTCTGGAAACGGCGGAGCACAAGCTTGTGACCCTGGATGGAGACGAGCCTACCCGCAAGGTCCTCGGCGATCAACGGCTGAACGGCTTTGAGGTGGAGGCCAAGGGCCGCTTCACCGCCCCGGATCGCTTCCTGATCGACCCGATTCACACCCACGGTATGCTCGTCCGGCAGGATGGTAAGCTCAAAATGGTTACGTATTGGTGCGATACATGCTCCATCCGCTCATTCACTCCCGGCCCCTGCGTGTGCTGCCAGCGGGAGACCACGCTGGACTTGGTCGACCCGGACAAGCTCTGAAGCTCGCCGCGCTCGCGCTGCTCTTTCCCCTTATGATGCAAGCCGCCAACTACTCCGCCCGGAAAACGGTGGTGGACGGCGTCGATGTGGTGCAACTCGCCGACGCCGCGAGCCACCTCGAAGTGTCCATCGCCGTCTCGATCGGCAACATGGCCTATGAGATGAACGTTGGCGGAAAAAACGTATTCTGGTCTCCCTACCACAGCCCCGCCGAACTCAAGGCCAAGCCCACCTTTTGCGGCATTCCATTCCTGGCGCCGTGGGCCAACCGCATCGAAACGGATGCGTATTGGCTGAACGGCAAGAAGTACCTGCTGAACTTCGACCTCGGTAATGTGCGCCAAGACAGCCATAAACTGGCCATGCACGGGTTTCTCACCTATTCGCCGGCCTGGACCCTGGTCTCGGCCACTGCCGACAGCCGCTCGGCCCGGGCCACCAGCCGGCTGGATTTCTGGAAGCACCCCGAGATGATGGCGCAGTTCCCCTTCGCCCACACCATTACCATGACCTACCGGCTGGCAAACGGCGCGCTGGAAGTGGAGACCACCCTCGAGAATCAGTCCGCCGAGCCCATGCCCGTAGCCATCGGCTTTCACCCCTACTTCAACGTGCAGGACGCCCCGCGCGATCAATGGAAGGTACACCTGGCCGCGCGCGACCACTTCGTACTGACCAACCTGCTGCTGCCTACGGGCGAGCGCAAACCGGTGGAATTTGCCGACCCGCTTCCCATGCAGGGCGTGCAGCTTGACGACGTGTTCGGCAACCTGGTCCGCGGACCGGACGGGCGCGCCCGGTTTTGGGTGGAGGGCGGCAAGCAGAGGATCACGGTCACCTACGGGCCAAAGTATACGGTAGCGGTGGTGTATGCTCCGCCGGGGCGCGAGTACATCTGCTTCGAGCCTATGGCGGCGATTACCAACGCCTTCAGCCTGGCGCACGCCGGAGTCTACAAGGAGTTGCAAAGCATCCCCCCGGGCGGCCAGTGGAAAGAGAGCTTCTGGGTTACGCCCACGGGGTTCTGAGCTTTTGCCGGAAAGTGATAGTACTTCCATGCCGTACTCCGGCGGTACAAATTGTCGCAATTAGCACTAGCTTCAGGAACAGCGCCATGCGATAAATAGCCCATGAGCTACCGCCATCTGGAGCTGTGCTGCGGTTGTGGAGAGCCGCCCGATCGCATCGACGAGGTGGGGTTTACCGACGAACACGAACTCGTGATCCACTGGTGGTGTTTGCGGTGTCGCAAGGTGGTTTACGTTTCCAAGCACCTGAGCGACTGCTGGCGGGACTGCCCAAAGCCCGACTTTGGAAAGCAAGAGGCGGAATCGGCCGACGCGCGGTTCCTGCAGAGCATCGGCGTCCGATTTCTCGACGACGACAACCTGTAATACGCGCTTACCGGAAACTCTCCACCAGCATCAGGTTGGTCTGGCTCTGGTCCACTCGCGGATAGAGGATGTACCTTCCGTCCGGTGAGACCGAAAAAGACATCACCTGAAAAAAGTCCGCGTTTTTCATGCGGAACACCATTTCGTTCCCGCGCGTCGCGAAATCGTAGAACGAAACCTGCATGGCGCGCGCGGCGCGGGCGAATTCCAGGTAGTAGATGCCTTTCTCAGTGGGCTGAATGACCACCCACAGCAAGTCGTGCTCGGGAATGACGACCTGCTCCTCCGCGCCGCCCTCCGCCGGGATGCGACAGATGGCGCGCCGGTTGCGGTAGTACACGTATTTGCCGTCCACCGACTCCTCCGCCGCGCCGCTGCCCAGCGCATCGGTGAGCTGCCGTGGATTGCCGCCGTTCGCATCGGCCTTCCAGATCTCGCCGCGCAGTTGGTAGTAGATCGACTTTCCATCGTGCGACCAGGAAGCGCCGCCGCCGCCCAACAGCCGCACTCGATAGGGCTTGTCGGGTCTGCCACCCGCGGCCGGCACGGTGTAGACCTCGGCCCCGCGATCGGCACGCGCCTCGAAGAGCAATAAGCGGCCATCCGGCGACCAGCGCGGGTAGCTCAGGCGCGGCCCCTTGAGGCGGGTGAGCTGCACGCGATTGCCGCCCTCGGCGTCGCTCACCCAAATCTCGTCCGCGCCGGTCTGGTCGGAGACGTCTGCGATGTGCTTGCCATCGGGCGAGTAGGCGGGCGCGGACTCACGGCCCAAGGAGCGAATGATGGGGCGCTCGTCGGAATC
>JBAWDI010001002.1:0-1593 GCA_049590695.1 Bryobacteraceae bacterium | reverse complement strand
GGGCTTCAGCGACGACGAGCTTCGCGTGTTGCTGGCGGATACTGAAGTCCCAGATGCCGACGAGGCTGAGGAAGAGGAGATCCCGGAGGCGCCCGCCAAGCCGGTTACGCGCGCCGGCGATATCTGGTGCATCGCCGGCCATCGTCTGATCTGCGGAGATTGCCGCGACCCCGACTTGGTGCAGCGCTTGTTCGATGGCGCCCGCGCCAATCTGGTGATCACCTCGCCGCCGTACGCCACCCAGCGCGAATACGATCCTGCCAGTGGCTTCAGGCCCGTGCCTCCGGAGGAGTACAGCGACTGGTTCCGCGATGTGGCGGCCAACATCGCGGCGATTCTGGCCGCCGATGGCTCCTACTTCCTCAACATCAAGGAACATGCCGACGACGGGGAGCGCAGCCTCTACGTAAAGGACTTGGTGATTGCGCACCGGCGGCAGTGGGGTTGGCGGTTCGTCGACGAGTTTTGCTGGCGTAAGACCGACAATGGCGTGCCGGGCGGATGGGGCAATCGCTTCAAGAACGCCTGGGAGCCGGTGTTCCACTTCTGCAGGCAGCCGGAGATTAAGTTCCGGCCGCAGTCGGTCGGGCACGCTTCGGAAGACTGCTTTGATTACTCGCCGGACAATCCGGTATCGAGGTCCGGCAGCGGTCTGCTAGGAACGGGTCCGCGTGGAGCATCCGCCTCTTTGCCTCCGCAGGGATCGCAGGGGTGGGGGCACATGCGCCGCAAGCTGGTCGATGGCAGGCATGAGGGCATTGCGCGACCGAGCAATGTGGTTGAGGTTCGGTCGGAGAGCAGCCAGGGATCGCATTCGGCGCCGTTTCCACGGGCGCTGGTGGAGTTCTTTCTGAAGGCGTTTTCCGATGCGGGCGATGTGGTCTTTGATCCATTCCTGGGGAGTGGGACGACCGTCGCCGCCGCCCATGTGCTCGGCCGGGCCGGTTACGGCATTGAGATCAGCCCGGCGTACTGCGATGTGATCCTCCGGCGCATCGCGAACCTCGCCAATGAGGAACCGGTACTCGTCGCGACCGGAGAGCAGATGACCGCTGTCGCCGCCGCGCGCGGCATGCCCAGCGAGCAGGTGGACAACCCCAGACTGCGTGACGCGCGTCGGATTCAGCACCACGGTCCGGCGCCCTTCTACGGCCCGAAGAAGGCCTCCTGAGCCGGCCTATCAAGAAAGCCGTTCTCAACAAGTTTGCAGCAACCCCCAATAGCGGCCCGGCGTTCCGGGCTGCATGACCGAAACCGTAACTTCAACTGAAAGGAATATCCCGTATGGCAGACAGCAATCCCAATCTTTCCCCTTCCGTCACCCACCAGCCGAGTTTGCTGGGTGGCGCCGAAAACATCAAACTGCTCTTTGACGAAGAGCTGGACAACCGTCGCGAAGGCCTGGCGCGGCAACGCGCGTGGGAAGCGATCTCGTTGGACCTGGCGCAGACGGCCAGCCGGCGGGCGCAGAACGCGGCCACGATCGATCACGCCATCAATGCCGGCATCGTGTTGTCCGGCCAGGTGGGCACGACCGAGAGCCAGCAGACGGTATCGCCCGCCGGCACGGCGGCCAGCGAGACCACCAAGGGC
>JBAWDI010001001.1:0-9251 GCA_049590695.1 Bryobacteraceae bacterium | reverse complement strand
CCGAACACATGCTGCTCTCCATCGCCCAGCAGCGCGGCGACCCGGCGGCCCAATTGCTGGACCGCGCCGGCGCCACGCATGACGCCATCCTAAAGGCCCTGGTTTCGGTGCGCGGCAGCCAGCGCGTCACCGACCAGAATCCGGAATCCAAGTACCAGGCACTGGAACGTTACGCGCACGATCTGACGGAATCCGCGCGCCAGGGCAAGCTCGACCCGGTGATTGGCCGCGAAGATGAAATCCGCCGCGTCATGCAGGTGCTGAGCCGGCGGACCAAGAACAATCCGGTGCTGATCGGCGAGCCGGGCGTGGGCAAGACCGCCATCGTCGAAGGCCTGGCGCAGCGCATTGTCCGCGGCGACGTTCCCGACCAGCTCAAGAACAAGAAGCTGGTGGCCCTCGACCTGGGCTCGATGATCGCCGGCACCAAGTTCCGCGGCGAATTCGAAGACCGGTTGAAGGCGGTGGTCAAGGAAATCGTCGATTCCAATGGCGAGATCATCTGCTTCATCGACGAGCTGCACACGCTGGTGGGCGCGGGCTCGGCCGAGGGGGCCATCGACGCCGCCAACCTGTTGAAACCGGCGCTGGCGCGGGGCGATCTGCGCTGCATCGGCGCCACCACGCTCAACGAGTACAAGAAGTACGTGGAGAAGGACGCCGCCCTGGCGCGCCGCTTCCGCACGGTGATGGTGGGCGAGCCGACGGTCGACGACACCATCGCCATCCTGCGCGGCTTGAAGGAAAAGTTCGAGATCCACCACGGCGTGCGCATCAAGGATGCGGCCATCATCGCCGCCGCCGTGCTCTCGCACCGCTACATCGCCGACCGCTTTCTGCCCGACAAGGCCATCGACCTCATCGACGAGGCCGGCTCGGCGCTGAGGCTGCAAATCGGCTCCGTGCCCATCGAACTCGACGACCTCGACCGCCGCATCTCGCACCTCGAAATCGAGCGCCAGGCCCTGGGCAAGGAAACCGACAACGCTTCGCGCGACCGCCTGCGCCAGAACGAAAACGAGCTGGAGCGCCTGCGCGGCGAATCGGCCACTTTGAGAGAGCGCTGGAACCGCGAGAAGGGCGCCATCACGCGCGTGCGCCAGCTCAAAGAGGAGCAGGACGCGCTGCGCCAGGAAGTGGAAAAAGCCAGCCGCGCGGGCGAGTGGGGAAAGGCCGCGGAGCTACGCTACGGCCGCCTCTCGCAGATTGAGAAAGACATCCAGGCCGCCGAGCAGGAGATGGAAGCCGTCAAGGAAAACGCGCTGCTCAAGGAGGAGATCGGCGAAGACGATATCGCCCGCATCGTGGCCAAGTGGACCGGCATTCCGGTGGCGCGCATGATGGAAGGCGAAATCCAAAAACTGGTCCACATGCCCGAGCGGCTGAAGGACCGCGTGGTGGGCCAGGATGAAGCCGTGCGCCTGGTCTCCAACGCCATTCTGCGCAACCGCGCCGGCATGGGCGACCCCAACCGGCCGATCGGCAGCTTTATTTTCCTCGGCCCCACCGGCGTCGGCAAGACCGAGCTGGTGCGCGCCCTGGCGGAAGATCTGTTCGACGATGAAAAGGCCATGATCCGCGTCGATATGTCGGAGTATATGGAGAAGCACGCGGTCGCCCGCATGGTGGGCGCGCCTCCGGGATACGTGGGTTTCGAGGAGGGCGGGCAGCTTACCGAGCAGATCCGCCGCCGGCCCTACTCCGTGGTGCTGTTGGATGAAATCGAAAAGGCACATCCCGACGTCTTTAATATGTTGCTCCAGATTCTGGACGACGGACGCCTGACCGACGGGCAGGGCCGCACCGTCAGCTTCAAGAACGCCGTGATCGTGATGACTTCCAACGTGGGCACCGGAATGATGGAGAAGAACACCCTCGGGTTTTCGGTGCATGGAAAGGACAGCCGGACCGACGATACGCGCCGCCGCCTGCTGGAAGAGCTGCGCAAGCAGTTCCGCCCCGAATTCCTGAACCGCGTGGACGATATCATTGTATTTAATTCGTTGACGCGTGAGGATCTCAGGCGGATCGTGGACATCCAGTTGCACAACGTTGGCAAGCTTCTGCGGGAACGCAAGATCAAGCTGGAGGTCACGGAGGCGGCCAAAGACCTTCTCATTGCCGACGGCTACGATCCGCAATTCGGAGCGCGCCCCATGAAGCGGGCCATCCAGCGGTTGATCCAGGACCCGCTGGCGCTCAAGCTCATCAACGGTGAATTCAGCGAAGGCGACACCGTCGCGGTGGACGCCGCATCCGGAGGGGGCGAGTTGCAGTTCACCAAGCTCACCCCCGTGGAGGTATAACCCGATATGACCACCAACACTCTCAAGACCGCCGCGCTGCTGGGCCTGCTCAGCGCCGTCCTGCTTGTTGCCGGGGAGGCGCTGTATGGCACCCAGGGCCTTTACATCGGCTTGTTCTTCGCGTTCGCCATGAACTTCACCGGCTATTTCTTCTCCGACAAGATTGCGCTGATGTCGTATTCCGCGCAGCCGGTGAGTGAAACCGAGAACCCCGAGGTGTACGCCCGAGTCGCGCCTATTGTACGCAACCTCTGCCAGCGGATGGGGCTCCCCATGCCCAAACTCTGGCTCATCCCCGACGATTCCCCGAACGCTTTCGCCACCGGCCGCAACCCGGCGCACGCCTCGGTGGCCGTCACCGCCGGTATCCTGCGGCTTATGAGCGACACGGAAATCGAGGGCGTGGTGGCGCACGAGCTGGGCCACGTGCTACACCGCGATATTCTCATCAGCTCGGTGGCCGGCATGTTGGCGGCGGCCATCACCATGCTGGCGCGCATGGCCTTCTGGTTCGGCGGTTCGCGGGATGACGACAATCGCGGCGGGGGAATGGCGGGCGCGCTGCTTATGATGATTCTGGCGCCCATCGCCGCCATGCTCATCCAGATGGCCATCTCACGCTCGCGCGAATACGATGCCGACGCCGCCTCCGCCAAGTACGTCGGCTCTCCCTACCCGCTCATCGGAGGCTTGCAGAAACTCGAAACCTGGTCCAAGCGCATCCCCATGGACGCCTCGCCCGCCACGGCGCACATGTTCATCATCAAGCCGTTCACGGGCCAGAGCATGATGCGCCTGTTTTCGACGCACCCCGCCACCGCGGACCGCATCGCCCGTTTACAGGCCATGCGATGAACGAAGTCCGCGTCAACCGTAAGGCAGCCGGCCGCATTGCCTCCGGGCATCCGTGGATCTTTTCGAGCGACATCGCCGATCGCAATGGCGCCCAGCCCGGCGAAGCCGTAAAGGTGGCGGATTTCCGCGGCCGCCCGCTGGGCACGGCCCATTACAGCTCCGCGTCGCAGATCGCGCTCCGCATGCTCGCGCCGCACGTCGAGGAGATCGGCCGCGATTTCTATTTGCGCCGTCTGCGCGCCGCCGAGGAACACCGTCGAACGGTTGTGCGCGACACCGACGCCTATCGCGTGGTGCATGGCGAGGCCGATTTGCTGCCCGCGCTCGTCGTGGATCGATATGGTGATTATCTGGTGATGCAGACGCTCGATCAAGGTATGGACGCTGCTAAGAACGACATCGCGTCCTGCCTGGTTGAAATCTTCCAGCCCTTCGGCATGGTCGCCCGCAACGACGCGCTTGTCCGCGCCAAGGAACAGTTGCCGCTCGAGACCGCCGTACTGGCGGGCGAAGTGCCCGAATCGGTGGCCATCCACATGAACGGTTTCAACTTGCGCGCCGACCTGCTGGGCGGGCAGAAGACCGGCATCTTCCTCGATCAGCGCGAGAACTACTGCGCCGCGGCGCGTTATGCTCGCGGCGGCAGAGCCCTCGATTGCTTCACTTCCACCGGCGGCTTTGCCCTGCACCTGGCCGCGAAGTGCGAAACCGTCGAGGCCGTGGACAGCTCCGGCCCCGCGCTAGCCACGGCGCGCCAGAACGCCGAAGCCAACGGCATCGCCAACATTCATTTCCAGGAATCCGATGTCTTCGAATTGCTCTCCGGTTACGCCGCCGCGCGCCGCCAGTATTCCTTCGTGGTGTTGGACCCGCCGGCCTTCGCCAAGTCCCGCCACAACCTCGAAGCGGCAGTGACCGGCTACAAAGAGATCAATCTGCGCGCCCTGCGCCTGCTGGCGTCGGGCGGAATCCTGGTCACCTGCTCTTGCTCGCACCATCTCGGCGAGCCAATGTTCCTGGAATTGATCGCGCAAGCCTCGCTCGACGCCGGCCGGACTGTGCGCGTTCTCGAGCGCCGCACGCAGTCGCAGGACCACCCCATTCTGCTCACGGTGCCCGAGACGCACTATTTGAAGTGTCTGATCCTGGAAGTTGTGTAGGGGCCGGGCATGCCCGGCGCGTTTCAAGCCCGTAGGGCGCAAGATAGTAGCCCACGGCGCAAGCCGTCGGGAACGGAGTGCAGGGTCGGCGTAGCCCCGGACAGGGGCGTAAGAGCGCTTATTCCCAAACATCCCTCACATCGTATTCCAGCCCGTGCTTTCTCAGGAGCGTGAGAAACTCCTCCTGGAAGGACACCTTGCGATGGTGCGCTTCCTGCGAAGCGATGTAGTTCCTTACGTCGTCCGACCGGGAGCCGCTCACGGTGAAAGCGCCGTATCCGGCTTGCCAGCCGAAACGCTTTCGTTCCGGAAACTGCTCGTGCACCCAGCGCGAGGAATTGGCTTTCAGCACTCTCAGCATGTCGGCTATGGATGCGGTTGCGGAAATCGACAGCAGCAGGTGAACGTGGTCTGGCGGGCCGTTGATGATCAAAGCCGTGCCTTTGCATTCCCGGACAATGCCGCCCATATACGGGAAAAGCCGCGCGGCTAGTTCGGGCGACAAGTCGAGCGCACGGTCCTTGGTAGAGAAGATGACGTGCACGAGCAGACAGGTGAAGGTATGCGGCATGATCTTACGCCCCTACCCGGGGCTACGACAACCGGGCATTCCGTTCCCAACGGCTTACGCCGTGGGCTATTATCTTGCGCCCTTCGGGCTTGAAACAGAGTGCCCCACCAAGCTCATAATTCTCTTCATTCCACCAGGAACCCATCCAGATCCACAAAGTGTTTGCCGGGCTCCAGGCAACCGCCGGACAATGTAGATGGATTGTGAGGGGATTCCGTAAATTATTCCGCAATTTTCCTCTTGACAACAATCGCAAGTTGCCATATAGTAATTACAGATTGCAATATGCGGCTCGGTGAAAAACTTCGGTACCTGCGGGAGGTGGAGGGCACGCTGCGCGGCCTCGACCGTGAGCTCTCCCAGCTCGAAATGGCCCGCCTCATTCAGAAGGATCTGGGCAAATCCATCAGCCAGAGTTACCTCTCGCAAATCGAGAGCGGCGCGCGGCCGCATCTCACCAACTCGACGCGCATGCTGTTGGCGCGGTTCTTCAAGGTGCATCCCGGCTACCTGGTGGACGATCCCGAAGGGTTCTCGAACGAACTGATCTCCGATATCGGGGCGCTGGAGGACAAGCTCGACCTTTGGCTGGTCGGCGGGGCCGAGCGCTTCAGCCGCGACGCCGAGCTGCATCATGCGCTGCTCACCATCGCGCGGCATGACGATTCGCGCATGTGCCTCATGCTGCTGGGGACGATTCTGGAAAATCCGGGACTGGCGGAGCGGCTGATCGAGGTGCTGAGGACCCCGGCTCCATCGCCGGATCGTAAACCGAGGAGGCGTTCATGACCTGGTCCGATTTCTACCTCATTTGTTTTCTGGTCGGGTTCGGCTTGAGCGCGCTGGCGTTTCTGGCCGGCAGCGTGCACTTGCATTTGCCGCATCTGCATTTTCATCACGGCGTTCACATGCCGCACGCACACGGAGGCGGAGGGCGCGCCGATCTGTCGTGGTTCAATTTCGGCACCATCGCCGCCTTTTTGGCCTGGTTCGGGGGCACCGGTTATCTGTTGGAGCGGTACTACCACGTATGGGTTGTTCTGGCGCTGGGAATCGCCACGCTCAGCGGCATCGGCGGCGCGTCGGTGGTGTTCTGGTTTCTGGCCAAGGTCTTGATGAGACGCGAGGAGGCCCTCGACCCGGCCGACTACGACATGGTCGGGGTGCTCGGACGCATGAGCATTCCCATTCGGCCCGGCGGAACCGGCGAGCTGATTTATTCGCAGGAAGGCACGCGCCACGTCACGGGCGCGCGCAGCGAGGATGGCATGGCCATCGCCAAAGGCGCGGAGGTAATGGTGACGCGCTACGAGAAAGGAATTGCGTATGTCCGCCCCTGGGAAGACCCGGCGGGCGAGGCGGAGCCAAAGAACTAACAGGAGATAGAGTTCAATTTATGGAAAACACAACGTTCGTGATCGCCGGTCTGATGATCCTGGCGATCCTGTTTCTGATGGCCATGTTCGCCAAGCTGTTCCGCAAGGCGGGACCGCACGAGGCCATCATCGTATACGGTTTCCGCGGCACGCGCGTGGTAAAGGGCCGCGGCACCGTCATTTTCCCCATGGTGGAAAGCGCCCGTGGGCTGTCGCTCGAGCTGATGTCGTTCGACGTCGCACCGAAGCAGGACCTCTACACGCGGCAGGGCGTGGCGGTCACGGTGGAAGCCGTAGCGCAGATCAAGGTAAAGTCCGATCCGGAGTCGATACTCACGGCGGCCGAGCAGTTCCTCACCAAGTCGCCCGACGAACGCGAGGGGCTGATCCGGCTGGTGATGGAAGGCCACTTGCGCGGCATCATCGGCCAGCTCACGGTGGAAGAGATCGTGAAGCAGCCGGAGATGGTGGGCGAGCGCATGCGGTCCACCTGCGCCGACGATATGACGAAGATGGGGCTCGAGGTGATTTCGTTCACCATCAAAGAAGTCCGCGACAAGAACGAATACATCACCAACATGGGCCGGCCGGACGTGGCGCGGATCAAGCGCGACGCGGACGTGGCCACCGCCGAGGCCGACCGCGATACCGCCATCCGGCGGGCCGTGGCGTCGAGGGAATCCGCGGTCGCCAAGGCTCTGGCGGACCAGGAGCGGGTGCAGGCCGAGACGCTATCGCAGGCCAAGCAGGCGGAAGCCCAGCGCGACCTGGAAGTCAAGAAAGCCGCCTACCTGGAGATGGTGAAGAAGCAGCAGGCGCAGGCGGATAAAGCCTACGATATCCAGACCAACGTCATGCTGCAGCAGGTGCGCGCCGAGGAAGTCACCATCGAGCAAGTGCAAAAAGAGCACCAGGTGAAGGTGCAGGACGCCGAAATCCAGCGTCGCGAGCGCGAGCTGAACGCCACCGTGCTCAAGCCGGCCGAAGCCGAGCGCCAGCGCATCGAGACCCTGGCCGAAGCCGAGAAGCAGCGCCTGATCATGGAAGCCGAAGGCCATGCCTCGGCCATCCGCGCGCAGGGCGAGGCGGAAGCCGAAATCATCTTCAAGAAGGGCGAAGCCGAAGCCCGGGCCATGAACGTAAAGGCCGCGGCCTACCAGGAATACAACCAGGCGGCCGTGATAGACCGTCTGTTCAGCAGCATGCCGGAGATCGTAAAGGCTTTGGCCGCGCCGCTGGCCAACGTGGACCGCATCACGGTGGTTTCCACGGGCGGCGACGCCGCGGGCCTGAACAAGATCACGGGCGATTTGACCAAGATGGCGGCGCAGGTCCCCGCGCTGTTCGAGACGCTCTCGGGCATGCCTTTGAGCGAGCTGTTCTCGAAGATACGGACGATCGGCGACAAGTCGCCCAAGCCGGACAACCCGGCGAAGGGCGGAGGGCAGTAAGTAAGCACGCAGGTAAGAGAGGAGAATCCCATGGCACTCTTAGAGAGAGTCTCAACGTTGATCCGGGCGAATATCAACGACCTTGTCGATAAGGCCGAAGAACCGGAAAAGATGATCAAGCAGGTGATTCTGGACATGCAGAATCAGTTGCTCCAGGTCAAGACCCAGGTAGCCATCTCGATAGCCGACCAGCACGTGCTGGAGAAGAAGCTACAAGAGAACGAAGAGAACGAGCGGCAATGGATGCGCCGCGCCGAGCTGGCCGTGGACAAGCGCGACGACGCGCTGGCGCGCGCGGCGGTGGAGCGCTCCATGAGCTATAGGTCCACCACCGAGAGCTTCCGCCAGCAGGTGGAGGACCAGAAGACGCAGGTGGAGAACCTCAAGACGGCGCTGCTGAAGCTGGGGCAGAAACTGGCCGAGGCGCAGTCGAAGAGCGACATGCTGATCGCGCAGCACCGCCGCTCGCGCGCGCTGGGCAAGGCCAACGAGGCCAGCATTAACATTGGCGATGGCTCGAACGCGGCCGCCTTCGACCGCATGAAAAACAAGGTCCACCACAGCGAAGCGGCGGCGCAGGCCGGGGCGGAGCTGATGGCCGACAACGTGGAAGATCGCTTTCGGGCGATGGAGAAGCAGGAGGAGATCGACCGCCTGCTGGAGGAGATCAAATCCAAGCGGAAAGCGGGATGAACTGTGTGTCGTCCTGGCGGCTGGGGGGCCCAGAGGGCACCCCGGCCGCCTCCGCGGGAGAACTGTATGACTCATCAAGCCAAGATCGATTGGTGGTTGGCGGCGGCCATCGCGCTGGCAGTCATAGTGATTCTACTGGGAGTGAATTACTGGATCGCCGGACCGGTATTGTTAGTTCTGCTGATTTGCGCTTATCCTCATTCCTATAAGACAACCAGGGAGAGGCTGCTCATTCATGGCGGATTGTGGCGGCGGTCGATACCCTATGGGGCGATCACTTTTGTAGGTCCGATTTCCGACGACCGCGTCAGAATTCAATATGGGCTCGCCTCGGAACTGCGGATCGAGCCGGCAGATCCGCGGGTTTTCCTCGCCGATATCGCGAAGCACACGCCGCACCTGATCAAGCGGGGGTACAAACTGGTGGCGGCTTTTGCGTGAGGGTTATGGAAAAGGTCTTCCATTTCGACTCCCCGCGGGAGATCTACAAGGCGGATGCCTGTGTGATCGCCTGCTTTGACGCCCGCTTCGATGTGGCGGTCCGCAAGTTCCTGAAGCGGCGCGGGGTTGTGACATTCGATCACGTGAAGATTCCGGGAGGGGCGAAATCGCTGGCGGCGCCGGAGTGCGACGCGGACCGCGATTTCGTCCTGCGCATGGTGCGCACGTCGATGCGCCTGCACGGGCGGGAGCGCGTACTGATTGTGGCGCACAGGGAGTGCGGGGCGTATCCCGATGCGCCCATCGAGGTGGTCGCCGCGGATGCCATGCGGGCCAAAGAGTTTCTGCGGGCCAGCGAGGCGGGACTTTCGGTGGAGTGCTACTTTGCGGACTTTGAC
>JBAWDI010001000.1:0-3441 GCA_049590695.1 Bryobacteraceae bacterium | reverse complement strand
GATCTCCTTCGTCGTCGCGTCGCACGCAATTCGTAAGTCCCGCTTAGCTGCCCCAAGTGCCAGACCGGGCGGCGCGAGAGCTACGCCCACATCCCCATGCCGCGCATGACCAACACCTTCATGCTGGCGGGCGAGAGCCAGCCCGAAGACATCATCCGCTCGGTCCCCAAGGGACTCTACTGCGTGAATTTCGGCGGCGGGCAGGTGGATATCACCAGCGGTAACTTCGTGTTCTCGGCCTCGGAGAGCTACCTCATCGAGGACGGCAAGCTGACGCGGCCGGTGCGCAATGCGACGCTCATCGGCAATGGTCCGGAGGCGCTCAAGTACGTCAGCATGGTGGGCAACGACCTGCGGCTGGACGAAGGCATGGGCGTCTGCGGCAAAGAGGGCCAGAGCGTGCCGGTGGGGGTGGGCATTCCGACCATCAAGATTGACCGTATGACCGTAGGGGGCACGGGGTGAGCGAAAACCATCTTTCCGAGCTGGCCGGCGAGGTCGTGAAACGCGCGCTGGAGGCCGGGGCCAGCGATGCCGAATGCACCATTTCCGAGGGCGACGAGTTCTCGGCCAACGTGCGCATGCGCGAGCTGGAGAACCTCAAGGAAGCCGGCTCGCGCGGCGCGGGCCTGCGCATTCTGATCGGCAGGAAGACCGGCGCGTCCTACACTTCCGACCTGTCGAAGGAAGGCATCGAGCACCTGGTGAAATCGGCCATCGAGCTGGCGGATATCACCACCGAGGACCCGCACGCCGGCCTGCCCGAGCCCGAGGAGCTGGGCGCCCTCGCGGGCGACTTGCAGCTTTATTCGCCGGACGTGGAGCAACTGGAGACGGCCCTCAAAATTGAGACCGCCCGCCGCGCCGAAGAAGCCGCGCTCTCGGCCGACCCGCGCATTTTCAACTCCGAAGGGGCTTCCTTCGACACCCACGTGGGCCGCCATATCTTCGCCAATTCGCGGGGATTCGCGGGCGACTACCGCGCCACTTACTGCTCGCTCAGCGCCATCCCCGTGGCGCGCGACGGCGATTCCATGGAGCGCGACTACTGGTACACCATCGCGCGCGGTTTCGCCGCCCTGGAGGCGCCCGAAGAGGTGGGGCGCACGGCCGCGCGCCGCGCTCTGCGGCGGCTCCACGCGGTCAAAGTGGACACCCAGAAAGTGCCGGTGGTGTTCGAGCCGCGCACCGCCCGGACGCTGCTCGATAACCTCTTCGAAGCCGTGCATGGGATGTCCATTTACCGCCAGGAATCGTTTCTGGCCGGGAAGCTGGGCGAGAAGGTGGCCAGCGAGAACGTGACCGTGGCCGACGACGGCACGGTTCCCGGCCTCTTCGGGACTTCGCCGTTCGACGACGAAGGCGTTCCCTCCCGCCGCACCGTCGTCATTGAGCGGGGGGTGCTGAAAAACTACTTGCTGAACACCTACGCGGCGCGCAAACTAGGGATGAAGACCACCGGCAACGCAGCGCGGGGTTTGACTGGCAATGCCGGGATCGGCCGCGGGAACTTCTACCTGGAAAAGGGCGTCCAAACGCCGGAGCAGATCGTTGCGGGGATTCCCAACGGGTTCTATGTGACCGAGCTGATGGGCTTCGGCGTGAACATCGTAACCGGGGATTACTCGCGCGGCGCCGCCGGGTTGTGGATTCGCAACGGCGAACTGGCGTTCGCGGTATCGGAGGTCACCATCGCCGGGAACCTGAAGGACATGCTGCTGGGCATGGAAGCGGTGGGCTCGGACCTGGAGTTTCGAGGGTCGGTAGCGGCCCCCACATTGAAGATTGGAGAGATGACCGTTGGTGGCAAATAAGGCGGCAACGCCCAAGAACAAGCCGGTCTCGATACCGCCGTTGGCGATTGTGCTGGTCCTCGCGCTGGCGGCAGGCCTGGCGGGATTTCTGTATTTGGAGCGGCTCGCGAACCGCCCCCCGCCCCCGCCGCTCACGGCCGAGGCCCGGGCCTACGTCCGGTATCTGAAGCTCAGCGACGTCGAGATGAACGCGCACGAGAGCTATCTGAAGCAGTCGGTGGTTGAGATCACGGGTAACATCGAGAATGCGGGCAACCGAAAGCTGGCTTTGGTGGAGATCACGTGCGTGTTCTACGACGCATACGGGCAAGTGGTGCTGCGCGAGCGCGTGCCGATCGTGAGCCAGAAGACCGGCGGCGTCGCCCCGGGCGAGACCAAAACGTTCCGCCTGCCATTCGACAACCTCCCGGAAAGCTGGAACCAGATGATGCCGCAACTGGTCATTGCGCGCATCGACTTCGGGTAGGAATCAGACGACCGGCAACCAGGCAGTGAAGTCACCGCGCGAGAGCGGAGCGGACATCCAGGAGGTATCTGGTTCCGGGAGTTTCAACGATTCCCGCACCGTAAGCCAGCCATTCGGCAGGGGCAGGGAACTCTTGGTGCCTTTGCGCGTGATCCACTGGAATCTCCGGCGCTGCTCGCAGGTTTGCGCAATCTGCATGGCCATACGCACGTCCTGCGCGACATACTCGAGAACCTCTTGGAAGCGGCCTTGCGCCCAAAGGCTGGGAGCCTTGGAGCCACTCATGCCGGGCGGCTTACCCGGCAAACCCATACCCTGGGCGGCTTTTTCCAGAGCCACCGGGTAGCCCAAGCAACAGAACACGTGAAACATCATGTCCACATGGCCGAGAGCGCATTCCCTGCAACTCGCCGCAGCGCCGGACTCTTCCGCGAGAATGTCAAAATCAAAGCCCAGCCCATTCCAGGTGACGATTCTGAAACCATCGGCCGCCATCTTCGACAAGTATTGGACCAATCCCTGAGCGTCCTCCCGACTCATTCGTTTTTCAGGCGACCCATCCAGTGTCTTGCCGTACCAAAGGAGCGGCTGGTCCGTATCGCTCGCCAGCGTGGCGGCACAGGAAATGCCAAGCGGCCGATGCGGACGCCAGTTGAAATCGTCACCCGGAACGTCCGTCGCAGTTTCAATGTCAAACGCCAGATATCGACATGCCATTTAGCTGTCCTGGCCACCGCCGCGCGCGCCTACTTCTCCCGCTTCAGCGTCATCGGGCCGCCGCCGCCGAAATCTCCGCCGCCCTCCACGTTGGTGGTCAATGTGATCTCGTCGCCCTTGATGGTGCCCTCATGGGTGATCGTCATGCTGTTGCCGCCCATGTCGACTTTCACCGTGAAGGAGACCTTGTCGCCTTGCACCTTGCCGTTGCTGATGGGCAGCGGGTCGCCTTGCGGCCCAATGACGTTGCCCGTCAGCGTCTGTCCATCTTGCTTGAAGGTAAATTTGAGGGTGAACTGGTCGGAAGACCCCGTCCAGTTGCCCGTAATGTCGGCGGCCAGAGCCGCGCCGGCCATGGCCGTCAACAGGACGGCGCAGGCCAGAAAGATTCGTCTTCGCATAGTGTGATTCTACCTTCTTGGATTCCGGTACGCTAGTCTGTAA
>JBAWDI010000999.1:0-6596 GCA_049590695.1 Bryobacteraceae bacterium | reverse complement strand
ATGCCGAACGGCAAGAGCCAAAGCCCCCAGAAGGCCGCAACCACCTCAAACCCACCACTGCGCAACTTGAGAAAAATCAGTGCGAGAGCGTCCAATTGAGGTTTGGTGAAGGCTGTCAAGAAGTCGGCGCCACTCAGGAGTATTAGCGGTGCAATCTGATTGACGAGGTTGACAAGGGAAAAAGCTACTGCGATTGAGACTAATATCACCATCAGCATCGCTTGCTTCTTATCTACGTCTTTAAACAGGGCATACAAACTCAACACCAAGAAAATGAACAGGATCGAGCCGGCAATATCGCTCACAATGCCAAGCCGGTAAGTAAGTTGGGCGGCAACGATCTTGCGGGCCGTAGCTGCCGCGTCCCCAGGAACGAAGTACGAGGATGTGTACACGAGGTTCAGACCGCCAATGATCAACATCAGCAGGTACAGCACGCCTGTGGAACGGGCCTTGACTGTAGTGGAGTTCATGTCGTCTCCTGGGGCGGCTCGGCGAAGCTACAGCCCCGGCGAATGTCGGATCGGAACCTTTCTCGTTCCTCGGGGGTCATCTGCCCCCATCGCTCCTGCATCCGGCGCCGCCAATGCATGTCCCTGCCTTCATGGCGATGGAACCCGCCAAAAAGGATCTTGCTCAAGACGAGAAGGCCCAGGGCTTGCCAAAAACCGATCGGCCGCAACCCAAAGAGGGCCGGCATCAACCAGTTCCATAGGCTCATGGTCGCAAAGCCGAACACCGCAATCGCTACTGTTCCGATCAGCGCGATCTTAACTACTCTTGCTACCCGATTTCCGCTCATTCCAATCCTCACAATTTCATGAATTCCGCGTAGATGGTCTGGAGTCGCTGGCGCAAGTGAACCACCGCGTAGTGTTTGCGTGAGAGCAGTGTGTTCACGCCGATGCCGGTTTCAGCAGCAAGCTCCCTGAAGCTTCGCCCTTCAAGTTCATGAGGGATGAACACTGCGCGCTGTTCCTCAGGCAGTTCCTCCAGGGCACGGTCGAGCTCCGCGAAGAGTAAATTTCGTGCAAACGCCGCCTCCGGTCCGGAATCTGGCGACGGGAGCAGGTCTTCCAGCTTGAGCAACTCTCCATTGTCGACAACGGCAGGCTCTGCCCTCAGCGGGTCAGTCCTCCGTTTGCGGAACAGGTCGATGATCCGATTCCGCGCCACGCGGAACAGCCAGGCTCCGGCCTGCTCAATCGGTTTCATCAGACGGTACGCCTCCACAAACTCGTAGAAGACGTCCTGCAGAATATCCTCCGCATCGGCCTCGTCAGCCACTCCCTTGCGGATGAAGTTCCGAAGCCGGCCTTTCGTGTCTGCGAACGCCTCGGAGATGCGCCGGTCCTGCTCAGTCGTCATCCACTCTATGGTAGGCGCTCCTTCCATCTACTTGTTGAGACGAATGAGCGGCTGGAATATTTTAGCCCGCATTTCCATTTTGAGTAGTTACTGATAACTTCTTGATGGCCTCCGACACCTTTATTCATGCGGGTTTCAACGTGATGAAGACGCTCCGGAGGTCAACACCCAATGGGTGAAAAACAGAATCAGCCATTCCAGCTCTCCTTCAAGGCCTCCCTCAAGGTCGATTTCCAGGGATCGCGGGTCACCTCCGACGGTGGCCTGATTCTGGTGCGCGAGTTGGACGAACGTTTGGGTTTCGGTGAACTCATCGCCCAGCACCTGAGCGATTCGGGACGCGGGAAGAATACCCAACTTCCACCGGCCGATCTGTTCCGCCAGTCGGTCTACAGCCGCATCGCGGGCTATGAGGATCGGTGCCCTCGCAGTGGCGACGGGGTAGACGTAGGCGATGGGCACGGCCAGATCAGGGCGACCGGGGCATGAGGGCCGGAGAGGTGTCCGTGGAATGTACTGAAAAGGCGAGACTTCCCGGTATTGGATTCCGCGGGCTGGGCGACAATCCCACCTTGCAGGGGCGAAGACGGCTCCCGGCGGAGAAATGCAGCTCGCAGGACCAAAGGATGGCGACTTGGCGTATACTCAATGGGATCTGGAAGTGCAAAATGGAAATTCCGGATCATGCGTCGAGCGCCTCACGCTGAGTTCCGTTAAACGGTGGCGGTCTCATCCTCTGCCCGTAGTGGCTCCGGTGGTTCTTTGTGCCATGGCGGCACATTTCCTGGCCGGAGCCTCCCAGGCCGCCCCGTTCCAGTCCATCACGTTGGGCATCCTGTCCCCAGGCTATTTGCCCACGGGTTTGGAAGGCATCGCCTACGGTCCCATCACCTATACGGCGGAGTACGGGACGGGCGGATATACGTGGAGCGTCACCGGCCTGCCTGCGGGGCTGACGTTGTCCTCCGCCGGCGTCCTGAGCGGCACGCCGGCCATTGGCAGCAGTGGCACCTACAACGTGGTTGCCACGGTCCGCGATTCCAGCGGCAACCTGGGCTATAGCAGCCTTCTGATGCTGATTAACCAACCCACGCTGCAACTCATTCCTCCGCCTTCGATGCCGGCGGCGACCGAGGGGGTACCGTACTCTTTCGCGTTCACGGCCACCGGCAGCCTGCCGCCTTACGCCTGGACAATGCAGCCGAATGGTCCGTATCCCGTGGGAATGTCTTTTCCGCCGCCCTCATTGCACTTGAATCCTGTAAGCGGCATATTCAGCGGCACGCCGGCGGGTAACACCGCCGGGACATACGGCATCACGGTTACGGTTTACTGTAATGCTTCCGGGCAGAAAGCCAGCATGAATCTGATCTTCACGATTCTGCCGGCGGGGGTGAAGATTATTGCGCCCACTTCGCTTCCCAATGGAGCGACGCTGCTTCCCTACGTCCCACGGACGTTCGGGGCTTTTGGTGGCACCGAAGTCTTCTCCTGGAGCGCCACGGGGCTGCCGCCGGGCCTGACCATGTCCAGTGATGGAACCCTGAGCGGGACACCGGGAGCCGCCTCGGCGGGCTCCTATAACGTCCAGGTCACGGTCAAGGACTCCAACGGAAGCACGGCTACGGCGTCGCTCCCGCTGAATATCGTCGCCCCGCCGGTGTTGTCGCTGGCGTCTCCGCCGCCCACCGCATACGTGAATCAGCCGTACCCTGGGTACACGCTCACGGCTGCCGGCCCATCCCCGCCTTACACCTTCAAGGCAATTAGCGGGATGCCGCCTGGAATGGCGATCAACCCTTCGCCCCTTCTGACCGGGACACCCGCGGCCGGCAGTGCCGGGAGTTATACGATCCAGTTGCAGATCTCGGATTCGGGCGGGGGCTATGCCGCGCCAGCCAGTCTGCCGTTTACGGTGGCGGCAGCCCCGCCGCTCACGATTACCGGCCCCTCGTCGTTGCCCGCCGGAACGGAAACGGTCTACTACGGTCTGGTGACGTTCACCTCCACTGGTGGCCTGGGCGCAATCGCGTGGAAGGCCACCGGCTTGCCAACGGGGTTGACAATGTCCACCGGCGGCATGCTGGCCGGAACGCCGGTTGCAGGCTCTCACGGCACTTACGACGTGCAAGTCATGGCTACCGACTCGGCGGGGAACACAGCCTCGGTCAAGCTCAGCTTGATCATCAACGCCAGCAACCTCGCGGCCCGGCAAGACCCAATTCCAGCGGGCATGGCCGGCATCGCGTACGGACCGGTGACACTGACGGCGGGCGGCGGCACGGCGCCCTATACCTGGTCTGTTTCCAGCGGCATGCCCAATGGGCTGACGCTCAGCTCCGCGGGAGTGATCTCCGGCACACCTGCCGCGGGGAGCGCCGGGACGTACACCCTGGCGGTCATCTTGCACGACGCCAACGGCGCCACTAGTTCGGCGGTTTGGAGCCTGGTCATTGAAACCCCGCTATCGGTCTCCTCTCCAGCTTCGCTCCCGGTTGCCACCGAGGGATTGTTTTACGGGCCGGTGTATCTCGGCGCGGTGGGAGGCTCTGGCAGCTATACCTGGAACGTGACGACCCTTCCCACGGATTTGGGGATGTCCACCAGCGGGATGCTGAGCGGGACGCCGGCGCTGGGGAGCCACGGGTCCTACCCCATCCAGTTCATCGTGCGCGACTCGAATGGCTTCACGGGCTCCGCGACTTTGACGCTGACAGTTCAGGCGGCCCAGCACCCCACCATCACCAGCCCGCTCTCTCTCGCGGCGTGCGAGGAACTGGTGGTCTGTCCCTCCCAGCAATTCGCGGCCAGCGGCGGAGCTCCTCCCTATACCTGGTCGGCGGCGGGGCTCCCGGCAGACCTTGCGATGTCGCCGGGCGGACTCCTCAGCGGGACGCCCTCCAGCGGCAGCCGCGGCGCCTATGCGGTCACCGTGACGGCGAGAGATTCCGCGGGGTTCACCGGGACCACGGGCGCCCTGGCGCTGACCATCAACGCTCCGCCGCAGATCAGCGGGCCGGCGTCGCTGCCCACGGCCACGCCCGGCGCCGCCTATGGCCCCGTGCAGTTCACGGCGGCCAACGGCACGCCCCCGTACACGTGGTCCGAAAGCGGCGCCTTGCCTTCCGGTATCGTGTTCAGCGGCAGCGGAGCTCTGAGCGGCCAGCCGGCGGCGGGAAGCGCGGGAAGCTACAACCTGACGGTTCAGTTGACGGATTCCTTCGGCGTTTCGAGCAAGGTGCAACTGACGCTGATAGTGCGGCAGTCGCTGGCGATCGTGAGCCCCTCATCACTGGCTGCGGCGACCGAGCAGGTCAGCTACCCTCCGGTTACGTTCACCGCGGCGGGCGGAGCGGGCGGATATTCCTGGAGCGCCACCGGGGTTCCCATGGGCCTGACGATGTCGGCGGGTGGGGTACTCGGCGGGACCCCAGCGATCGGCAGCAATGGGTGGTACACCCTGCGGGTGACAGTCGCGGACTCTGGCTGCAACACCGCGGCCACCGTGCTGGGTCTGGTGGTGGATGCGGCGGCGCCGGTGAGTCCGGCGATTACCGGCTTGGTTCCCAACTCGGCGACCGCCGGCGGCCCGGCTTTCCAGCTTGTGGTGAACGGCATGGGATTCCAGCCCGGGGCGGTAGTCGCCTGGAGCAGCGTCGGGCTTTCGACCACATTCGGCAGCGCCACGCAATTGACCGCTGCGGTGCCCGCCAGCATGATCGGCGCCGCGGGGACCGCCCAGGTGAGGGTGGCGAACTTGGATGGGACCGTCTCCAGCTCAGCCGTGTTCACCGTCATCCCGGCGCTTCCCACCACCAGTGCGGCTGGGATTGTCAATGCCGCCAGTTGGCTGCCCGCCCTGGCTCCCGGCGCATTGATCGCGATTTTCGGGACGAATCAGGCCGCCGCGAACGCGCAGGCGCAGGAGACGCCGCTGCCGACGGCGCTGGGCCGGACTTCGGTCCTTATCGGCGGGACCGCCATCCCGCTGCTGTACGTGAGCCCGGGCCAGATCAACGCGCAGATCCCCTACGAAACAGCCGTTGGGCCGGCCACATTGGTGGTCGAATCGAACGGGGTGAGCAGCGCGCCAGCCAAGATACAGGTGGCGGCGGCCGGGCCGGGTGTGATGATGTACGGCACGCCCAATCACGTGCTGGCGGTAAACCTGCCGGACGGCAGCTTGAACCAGTCCACCAGTCCGGCGATGCCGGGCCAGTATGTCACCGCGTACCTCATCGGGCAGGGACTGGTGAGCAACCCGGTAGCCACCGGAGCGGCGGCTCCGGCGAGTCCGTTCAGCGAGCCGCTGGCCGCGGTGCAGGTGACCATCGGAGGACAGCCAGCCTATCTTCAATTCGCCGGTCTGGCGCCCGGCTTTGTCGGCCTTCTCCAGTTGAACGTGCAGATTCCGGATGTGCCTGCGGGGGACGCGGCGTTCCGTGTCAGCATCGGGGGAGTCGCGGCCAACGACACGGTGATTTCGGTCGGTGGGAACTGAGCTGGGAGCGGTCACCCGCCGGCCGCTTTTCCCGGAGGGCGGAGCCCGTATGCGGAGGGATCGGCAGTGAACGGATCCACCACAGTCACATGGCGGAACCTACGGATGAAAACTCCTTTTGACCTGGGCCAGGCATGGCCGGCCGCTACTCTTTCAACTCGACGATGGTGGCGCCGGCGCCGCCTTCCTGCTGCGGGGCCGGGTAGAATTTGGCCACGTGCGGGTGGGTGGCGAGCAACTCGGCAATGACTTTTTTGAGGACCCCCATGCCGTGGCCGTGCACGATGCGGACGCGGCTGGCGGTGGCCATCACGGCGCGGTCGAGGAATTCATCCACGGCGTCGCGCGCTTGCTCGGCGCGCTGGCCGATCACGTTGATCTCCTGGTGCACCGGCGCCAGTTCGGGCGCGGGCTTATAGGTCACACCTTGGGGTAACCTGCCGGCGACCCCGGCGCCGGCCTCGGGCAGCACTTCGACGACGTCGTCGATCGAAACCTGCATCTTCATGAAGCCGGCCTCCACTTCAATGCGGTCCGCGCCCAGCTTGCGGCGCACGCGCGCCGGCTCGCGCACGTCCTTCAAGCGCACGCGCATGCCTTCTTCTATGCGCAGCGGGCGGATGCGGTCCTGCCGGGAATCGTCCTGGGTGGCGAGCACGGTGGTCTGGAAGTCTTCCCGCATCTCGCGTTTGACTTTGGAGACGCGGCGCTGCGCATCCTGTTCGGC
>JBAWDI010000998.1:0-5690 GCA_049590695.1 Bryobacteraceae bacterium | reverse complement strand
GTAGACGCGCCAATCGCGACCTTCGGCAGCGTGCGCAAAGCCCGGTAGTTTTCTTCCTCCACCCCGCGCCAGTAGAAGTTGTCGGAAACCAGTTTCTGGCCTTGGCGGAGTTCCAGGCGGATGAAATGGACGGGCGTGAGGCCCGCGGGGTACTCCATTTTGAAGGGCGACTGTACGGTGTCTTCGGCGCTATCGATGGCGGCGGACTTTTCCCATTTCACCGTCCCATCGGAATTGACAAGCTGCACGCGGGCGGTGAGGCCGGGCGCTGCGCCGGCGCTATAGTTGACCACTTCGATGTCGTCGCTGGCGGCGTTCCACTGAATGTGCAAAGGCTCGGAGGCTTTCTTGGCGCCGAAGTAACCGGCGGTCGGCTCGAGGTAGTAATCGTAGGTCTGCCAGACGAACGACGGCCAGCAGGAATGGCTCATCCAGATGAGCAGGCCCATGCGGTGGGTGCTCTGCGCCTCGAACATCGCGCGGTAGCCTTCGTAGTTTACGAACTGGGCCAGCCAGAGCCAGTCGGCCACGTTGTCGGCGGGGCCGTAGCTCTTCGCTATGCGCGCGCGGAAGCTGTCGCCGTTTTGCGCGCCGGCGGCGGTGAAGTCGTGCAGACCCCAGATGGCGTTCTGCGGCCACAGGGCGGATTCCGGCATCATCAGGCGCAGGCTGTCGAGCGTGACCACGTTGGGCATGCCCATCTCGCTGTGGAATTTCGGGGTAGCGCGCTCGGAGAAATAGAACTTGGGTGACTGGGCCTGGTAGGGACCGTGGCCGCTGACGACGCCGTCGGCCGAGCTGGGGATGTAGTGCATGCCGGGATGTAAACCGTCGAGCGTGGCGCGGATGCCGTCGTCGATGGGCTTGGGCGGGAAACCCTCATTACGGCCCACGTAGAGGCCGATGGAGGGGTGGTTGCGG
This sequence comes from Bryobacteraceae bacterium, assembly GCA_049590695.1. Lineage (GTDB taxonomy): Bacteria > Acidobacteriota > Terriglobia > Bryobacterales > Bryobacteraceae > Fen-178. The sequence goes on along the minus strand of JBAWDI010000998.1, from coordinate 4,769 downwards.
ATGCGCAGCACGTAGTCCTGGACGTTGCGCAGGAACATGGCATCGTCGTCGGGATCGGGGCCATCCCAGGGATTGGCCAGCCAGAAATCCTGCCACACGACGACACCGTGGCGGTCGCAGGCGTCGTAGAATTCGTCCTCGCCGATCTGGCCAACCCAGTTGCGGATCATGTTGAAGTTCATTTCGGCGTGATAGCGCACGGCGGCGTCGTATTCGCGGGCGCGGTAGCGCAGCATCGATTCGCCGAAGCCCCAATTGCCGCCCTTGGGAATGAAGCGGCGGCCGTTGATCCACATTCTGAGCGCGCCGCCGGCTTCGCTGTAGGTGAACTGCCGCACGCCCGCCTGGAAACTCTTGGCGTCGGAAACGGCATTCGGGGCGGTCTCGAATTGCAGGTTCACGTCATAGAGGTTGGGCTGGCCGTATCCGGCGGGCCACCACAACTTGGGGTTGGCGAGTTGCAGGGTTTGCTTCACCAATTTCGACTGGGACGCGTCGAGAGTAACCGGGAGATCGAAGGACTGGTCGCCGAAGCGGCCGCGCAGGGTCCCGGAGACCGGCGTGGCGGAGTGGTTGTTGACGGTGACCGAGATGGCGACAGTGGCACGGGTGGTATCGGGAAGCGGCAGAGTCGGGTTGACGAAAGGGTTTTCCAGGGTCACGGGGCCGGTGGCTTCCAGGTAGACGCGGTTCCAGATGCCGGTTTCACGGCCGTGGATGGTGGGGATCCAATCCCAGCCGACGGAAGCGTGGAAGGTGGGATTATCGGCGCCGAGCGCGCCGCCGTTCTTGCCGGTACTTTGAAAAGTCTTTTCCTTGACACTGCCGGGGTTGGCGGTCTTGAGGATGCGCACCGCCAGGGCGTTTTTCCGGCCGGCGAGTAGCTTCGAAGTCACATCGAAGCGGCCGCGTATGAAGGCGCCGTCGATGCGGCCGAGTTTTTCGCCGTTGAGGAAGACATCGGCTTTCCAATTGATGCCGTCGAAATTGAGCCAGACGCGCTTGCCGGAAAACGCGGGCGGCGCGGAGAACTCGTTGCGATACCAGAAGTCGGCCTGGAAGAACGAGTCGGAGACCATGTTCTGGTTGTCGGAGAAGTTGGGGTCGGGGATGGCGCCGGCGTTGAGATAGCTGACCAGCACGGTGCCGGGGACGGTGGCCACCACCCAGTTGGAATCGGCGAAGCCGGGTTTGGAAAGCGCGAGGCCATCTGCTTTGACAAGGGAATCGCGCTCCACGCGCCACGCGCCGCCGGCGAGTTCGAGACGATTATCGGAAGGTTGCGGGCCGGGCTGCGCCTGCGGAACAGGGCCGCCTTTGCCGTACACTTCGATCTCGCTGAGGATGTAGCCCTCGGGCGCGGCGGGCTTTTGCATGAGGACGCGGACGTAGCGGGCCTGCGCGGGCGGCGCGAGCTTCACATCGTCGGCCAGAGCGGCGACGGATTTCCAGTTGACGGCGTCGGCGGATACTTGGAGCGATCCCGCGACGGCGCGGCGGATCCAGTAGAGCCTGACGCGGTCGAAGGTGCAGGCGGCGCCGAGGTCGACGTAGACCCACTCTTCGCCGGCGCCGGCGCTTTTCCAGGCGCTCGAGAACTGGTGCGGGCCGCCGATCCGGACGGGATGGCCGCCACGGAACAGTGAGACTTCGTCGACGCGCCAGGAGACCGCGCGCGGATCTGAGAAAGCCACGCGGTAGAAGCGGTGGCGCGAAGGCGCGGCGAACCGTATGGAGGGGCGGACATCGCCCGACGGGCGCGCCATGCCTTCCATGTGGCCGAGCTCTTCCCAGCCGGCGCCGTCGTCGGAGCCGGAGACGGTACACGCCCAGATTTCGGGCTCGTCCGAAGGCGACTTGACGGAACCGTCGACGTCGATGCGGTCGATTTCGAGCGGGGCGGCGCCGCCAGAGAGCTGGAGTTGCACCCAGGCATTGGGACCCGGCAGATCGACACCGGTCACCCAATTGCCGTCGAGGAAGAGTTCGCGTTCCACCTTATCGAGGACCCCCTGCGCGCTGGTCGAGGTCGAGATCCACCGGGGCAGCGCGGTTTCCTTGATGCCATCGGTCACCAACTGGGCGGTCAGGTTGTAATCGTAGCTGGAGGAGTGATACGCCGGACGGTGGAGCGCCAGGTTGCGGTAGGTGGTGGAATCGATGCGCATGGCCGGCGCGAAGTTTTCCTGGGGATCGCCGGGGTAAACGCCTACGCCGAGCGTGTAATTCTGAGCGTGCAGCGCAAGTGCGATGAGTGCGAGGAGGATGATGCGCTTCATGAGTATCCTTTCCTTCTTACTTGGGTAGCGGATCGCCGCGGCTGAGCACCCAAGGGTCGGCATAGGCCGTCTTCAGCCGATCGGCCTGCCGCTCCACTCCGCCGGCCCAGTCCATGAACCACACCCACTTGGGCTGCGACTTGAGCGTTTCGGCCGGGGGCGGGGTCCCGACTTCGCCGAGCGCGATGGGCTTGCCGTTCGCCAAATCCAGTATCTCCCAGTAATAGCGATCGTCCAGCGTGCGGTAGTTGTCGTAGCTGACCACATCGACGAAGTTCTGGCCGGGAAAGAACTGGTGAAACTCGCCGAAGGGGGCCGGGCCGTTCTGGTTCCAAACCCAAATCAGGTTATCCAGGTGGTGGACATTGACCATGCGATAGTACAGTTCGCGGTAGAGTTGCGCGGTGCCGAACTGGCCCGGACGGCCGCCCCACCAGAAGAAGGTGCCGTTGTTCTCGTGCATGGGCCGCCACAGGACGGGAATGTGGGCGTCCTGAAGCTGCTTCAAGAAACCGGCCGCGGTGTCCATATATTTTTCCCAACGCAGGTGAAGCGGAGTATCGGGCGTTATCAGCTCCAGCCACTGCTCGTCGGTGAGACGGGCCTGGACGCTGCCGCGCCAACTCTCGCTCATCCTGCCGTTCGGGTCCGCCTTGCCAGGCTCGTCTTCCGTGGGTCGAAGCATGTGCCAGCACAGGTAGATGATGGAGCCGGCGGCCGCCTGCTTCTTGGCCTCCTCGATCATCAGGTCGCGATGCATAATGGAGTCCTTGTCCTCGCCGTCCAGAAATCCGAAGTCCGATCCCCAGATGGCCGGGTACTTGCCGGTGGCGGCATAGACGCGGTCCGTATCCTGAGAGCGCTGGTTGGGAAAATTGTGCTGCCCGGAGAGGATGCCCTTGCCCGAGACGGCGCACAGCGTCTTCAGTAGCGCGCGCGCCTCCGGCGTGGCGTTGGGGTTCACCGGCTCGCAGTTGTAGGGGGGCGGCGCCGGCGGCCTCTGCTGCATAGGCGGTGCCAGCGGTGGCGTGGCGGCGGGCGGCGCGACCTGAGAAAAAGCCGTTAAAGCTGCCCCAACGGCGAGGGCCAGAGCGATGAGTATGGGCTTTCGCATGTTTTTACCCGATGCTCAAGGAATATCACAACCGGCCCGGGAGTGTTCTTGGGTTTTCGCGGGAAATGGTGGGTTTCAGGATCACAAAGGGCAAGCTAAAGCATGCCCCACCCGGTCCCATTCCAGGACTGTCTCGATGACGTAATCGGCCTCGCCGGCGGTCAGTTCGGGAAACATGGGCAGGCTTACGCAGCAGGCGGCGTTGCGCTCGGAGTTGGGAAGGGGGCCGGCGATGCGGGCCGGCTTGCCCCAAGGGTAACCTTCCTGCTGGTGGATGGCGATGGGATAGTGACACTTGGCGTCGATGCCGTGGGCGGTCAGGAAATCCAGGAGTGAGTCGCGATGCTCCGGCTTCTTCGTCTCGATGACATACAGATGATAGACGTGGTAGTTACCGGGCGCTTCGTAGGGAAGCTGGATGTTGGCGGCGTCACGCAGGCCCGCGGAGTAGCGCGCGGCCCACTTGCGGCGCAGGGCGTTCCATTCGTCGAGGTGCTGTAACTTGGCGCTGAGCACTCCGGCTTGCAGGTCGTCCAGGCGGCTGTTGTAGCCCGGGCTGTGGCAGGATCTCTTGCCGGAGCCGTGGTTGCGCAGCTTGCGGATTTCGCGGTCCACATTCTCGTGGTTGGTAACCACCGCGCCGCCATCGCCGAAACAGCCGAGGTTCTTCTGGATGATGAAGCTGGTGCAAACGGTGTCGCTCAATTCGCCGATTTTGAAACCGTCTCCGCGGGCGCCGATCCCCTGCGCGTTGTCTTCCACGATCAAAAGATCGTGGCGATCGGCGATCTGGCGGAGGGCCTTCATATCGGCGGTCTGGCCATATAGATGAACCGGGACCAGGGCCTTGGTGCGGGGCGTGATGGCCGCTTCAACCTTAGAAGGATCCAGGCAATTGGTGCGCGGGTCGGAGTCCACGAATACGGCGGTGGCGCCGGCGATCCAGATGGCCTCGGCGGTGGCGAAGAAAGTGTTGGCGGTGGTGATGCACTCATCGCCAGGGCCAATCCCGAGGGTCAGGAAAGACAGCCAGAGCGCGTCGGTTCCATTGGCGACGCCGATGGCGAATTTCATTCCGTGATATTCGGCCAGCTCTTGCTCGAACCGCAGGAGCATGGGACCCATCACATACTGGCCGGATTCGAGAACCGCGTGAATGTTCCGATCGATCTCCGATTTAAGGTTGTGATACTGGCGGACATGGCCGTAGAAAGCGACGTTCATATTTTGAATGATGTCACCGAGATCAGCTTGGTTGCAGCCGGTAGTGGGAGGTGATATACGTCGTGACTACAGGAGGTATTTCTCCGATGGACACTCAGAGCACCAACAGGCGAGGCTTCCTCAAGGGAACGATCGCCGCAATGGGGTTCCCC
>JBAWDI010000997.1:0-1682 GCA_049590695.1 Bryobacteraceae bacterium | reverse complement strand
GGCGTGCACGGCGCCGCCGCGGACATCGACGGGCTGGCCACGCGCGCCGACCGCGAAATGGCGGCGCTGGTGTGGAATTATTACGACGACGATTTGCCGGCCGCACCGGCGCCGGTTCACCTGGCGCTGGCGGGCATTCCGAAGACGGCTGCGCGCGTGCTCATGGAGCATTACCGCATCGACGACGAACACAGCAACGCTTATACCGCCTGGAAGCGTATGGGGTCGCCGCAGCAGCCATCGCCGGAGCAATATGCGCAACTGGAAGCGGCGGGCGGGCTGCAACTGCTGGGCTCGCCGCGGTGGCTGGAAGCGAAGGACGGGAAGGTGGAGATCCGGTTCCCGCTGCCGCGCCACGCGGTCTCGCTGGTGCGCCTGAGCTGGTAAGGTAGGGCATGCTTTAGCTTGCCCACGTACGTACGAGAATTCACACTCGTACGTATGATACGATGAAACCGGAGGGCAAAATGCGCGTTACCGCTTCTAAACTGCGTGAGAACGTCTACCAGATTCTGGACGAGGCGCTCGCCACCGGCATCCCGGTCGAGGTCATCCGCAAGGGCAAGGTCTTGAAGATCGTACCCGACAAGCCCGTCTCCAAACTGGACAGGGTGAGAACGAGGAAGAACGTGTTTGTGGGCAACGTCGAAGACATCATCGGCATGGACTGGTCCAAGGAGTGGACCGAAATGCAATGATGGTCTACCTGGACACCCACGCTCTCATCTGGGTGTTTCAACGCGACTGGGATCACCTCGGCGCAGCCGCTCGCCAGGCCATCGAAGACTGCGACCTCATGGTTTCGCCGGCCGTTGTCCTGGAGTTGGAACTATTCCACGAAATCGGCCGGCTGCGTGCGTCCGCGTCGAGTATCGTGGCGGCCCTGGCAACGGATATTGGCCTTCGCGTTTGCGATCTGCCGTTCCGAACCGTGGTGGAATACGCACTGAAAGAGAACTGGGGCCGGGATCCGTTCGACCGTTTAATCGTGGCGAATGCTAAGGCGGCGGAGGCCCCGCTGGTCACCAAAGACGCGCGAATCCGCCGCCACTATTCCCGCGTCATCTGGTAGATCTTTCGCCTTCACACCCCGCGCAGCCGCTCCGCCGCCGCCTCCGGCGTGATGTCGCGCTGCGGGGTGGCCAGCATTTCATAGCCGACCAGGAACTTGCGCACAGTTGCCGAGCGCAACAACGGCGGATAGAAATGCAGGTGCAGGTGCCAGTCCTGGTGCTCGAGGCCGTCGGTGGGCCGCTGGTGAAGCCCCATCGAGTAGGGGAACGAGACGTGGAACAGGCGGTCGTAGCGCGCCGTGGTGCGCTTCAGGATGTCGGCGAGGCCGTCGCGCTCGGCGTCCGAGAGCCGGTCGATCGACGGCAGGTGCCGTTTGGAAACCACCGCCGTCTCGAACGGCCAGACGGCCCAGAACGGAACCACCGTCACGAAGCTGTCGTTCTCTTCCACCACTCGGTGGCGCGCGGCCTGCTCGAGTTTCAGGTACTCGCAGAGCAGGCATGCGCCGCGCTCCTCGCGCCAGGCCCGTTGCGACGCCTGTTCCTTAGCGACTTCGTTCGGCAGGGAGCGGCTCGACCAGATCTGGCAGTGCGGGTGCGGATTGCTGGCGCCCATCATGGCGCCGCGGTTCTCGAAGATCTGCACGTAATTGATGGCGGCGTTCGACC
>JBAWDI010000996.1:0-21921 GCA_049590695.1 Bryobacteraceae bacterium | reverse complement strand
CGCTACCACCTTCCAGGCGCTTACCGGGCCGCGACCGTTAGGGAGCGGCTTTCTTCACCATCCTGATAGGAAACTCCGCTAGAATGATTTGGGATCACGTGTCCTACTCCCCATTTCGCATACTGCTGGTGGTTCTGCTGATCGCCGTCAACGGCTTCTTCGCGGGCGCTGAAGTGGCATTGCTTTCCGTGCGCCACTCGCGGCTCCGGCAGATGGCGGAGGAGGGGCAGGCCGGCGCCCAGGCCGCGCTCAGCCTGCTCTCCAACCCCGGGCGCCTGCTCTCGGTGACGCAGATCGGCGTCACCCTGGCCAGCCTGGGCCTGGGTTGGGCCGGGGAGAACACCCTCTACGGGATTCTCATCGGTCTGTTCCATCCCGTCACCACTCCCCTCACCGCCAAGTTCCTCCACGCCGCCAGCTTTGCCATTTCGTTTCTGGTCATCAGTTACTTCCACGTGGTGATGGGGGAAGTGGTGCCGAAGAACATCGCCATCGCCAAAGCCGACCGCCTGGCCGTGCTGGTGGCTCCGGCGCTGCTGGTGTTCTACCGCCTCTCGAGCGTGTTTGTGGTGGTCATCGAACGCTCCGCGGGCGCCATCACCCGCGCGCTCAAGCTCAAGGGCGGAGCCCAGGGCGGCCATTCGGCCGAGGAATTGAAGCTCATCGTCAGTTCCAGCCGCGGCCTCGGCTACTTGCCGGAGGCCCAGGAGGACATGATCCACCGCGTGCTCGACCTGGGCAATGTCGCCGTCCGCGAGATTATGGTGCCGCGCAACGACATAGTTTCCATTCCCTTGGACGCCACGCTCGACCAGGTGTTGCAGACCATGCTCCTGAAGCGGCACTCGCGCTTGCCGGTGTACCAAGGCGCGCCCGAGAAGATCGCCGGCATCCTGCACTATAAGGATCTGCTGCCGGTTTGGGAGGAGCGCCGCCGGGCCCTTCGCGCCGGCCGCCCCAGCCGCGCCTTTCACGTCGCCAGGCTCATCCGGCCGCACCTGGTGGTCCCGCAGACCAAAACGCTTTCCCAGATGCTCGACGAGTTCCAACGGGGCAGCTCGCACATCGCCATGGTCGTGGACGAGTTCGGAACCATCGTCGGGATGCTGACCGTGAAGGACGTGCTGGAGGACGTGGTCGGCAAAATCGAGGACGAGCACGACGAGAAGAGCGTGCGCCGCGTCCCCGAAGCCGAAGAAGCGGAACTGGATGGCGCCACGCGGATTCGCGATCTGGAAGCCGAGTTCGGCATCGAAATCCCCGCCGACGCCGGCTTCGAAACCCTGGCGGGCTTTCTGCTGTTTCGCCTGGGCAAGATCCCCTCCGTGGGGGAGTCCGTCGAGTACCAGGGCAGGCGTTACACGGTGCTGGAAATGGACCGCAACCGCATCGCGCGGGTGAAAATCGAGAAACTGCCCGAGCCGCCCGCATAGTACGGTGACTGGCTTCGCTGTCCCAAGGCCCCGAATTTGGGCCGCGTGGACAGCGTTGCCTGTCACCGTTCTATGCGAGAATTGGATCGACATGCTCGGGATCGACCGTTCGGCTGCGCGCTACACCTGGACCGCGGCACTCGTGCTGCTGCTGCTCTGGATGGTGTACCTGGTCCGCGGGACCTTGTTCATCTTCATTCTGGCAATGCTGTTTGCCTACCTGATCTCGCCCCTCGTAAACCTGATCGACCGGTTTTTGCCGGGCAAGCGATCGCGCACTCTCGCGCTGGGCCTCGCTTATGTGGTCTTCGTGGCGGCGATCGTTCTGATCGGAATTCAGATCGGCTCTCGCGTGGTGGCGCAGGCAACTTCACTGGAGAAGACGTTCCCCAATACCGTGGCCGATTGGCATCCGCCCGCCGGATCGCTCCAGGCCCAGGTGGCGGACAAAGTGCGCGCGGAGGTAGCCAGGTGGTCGAACGACCTGGTTTCCGAGCTTCCCCAGTTCGGCATGAGATTCCTGGAGGTGGCCAGGAATTTGGTTTATCTGGTGATCGTCCCCATCCTGGGGTTTTTCTTCCTCAAGGACGCCGGCCTCATGCGCCAGCACATTCTCGATCTGGTGGAGGAAGGCCCGCGCCGCGCGCTACTCGACGATGTGCTGGCCGATACGCACCTGCTGCTGGCCCACTATATGCGCGCCCTGGTGTTGATCTCGCTGGGCACATTCACGGTATACAGCGTCTTTTTTTCGATCATGGGGGTTCCCTATGCCATCCTGCTGGGCCTGCTGGGGGGCCTGGGGGAATTTATCCCGACCATCGGCCCGGTGGTGGCGGGACTCACGATCCTGCTGGTTACCGTGGTGTCCGGCGGCCACGTCTTGGCGGTTGTGATCTTCGTTCTGTGTTACCGCGTCTTCGTGGATTACTTTGCTTCCCCTAACGTGATGGGGCAGGGAGTGGAGTTGCACCCCTTGCTGCTGCTGTTTGGCGTGTTCGCGGGCGCGGAATTGGCCGGCGTCGCGGGGGCCTTCCTGTCGGTGCCGGTGCTGGCGCTGGTGCGCATCCTGTACCGGCGCATCCGCAAGGCGCGGCTCACCGGGCGCCCGATTTCGACCGGCGTTGCGGCGCCATGAGAGTTCCCATCTGGCTGGCGCGCGCGCCCACTACGGCCCGCGCATGCCGTATGATCGCGCGCGCTCTGCCGCTTCTACCAGATGCGAAGCGGGACGTCGCCAGGCGAGTACCCCACGCCCACCCGCACATCGTATATGACCCGGTTGTAGAGACTGAAGTCGACGCTGGTGTATTTACGGGCGCTGAAGGACACCACCGCATGGACCGTACGCACAATTTGGCGGCTCGCGGACATTGTTCCGCTGGCGCTGCCGTAATTGCCCTGGACGTTCTCAATCGACTTGCCGTACTGGTACCCCCCGGAAACGCCGAAGCTCCATCGGCGGACCCCGGTGTAGTCGTATCCCGCCATTACGGTGTCCATGACCGAGGTCAGAAACAGACCATTGCCGGGCGTCACACCCCGCCCTCCGGAAACGTACGCAACCCCCTTGGGAAACGTCCGCGAAAGCCGGCCGGTCCCGGTCGCGATATGCTCGATCTGGTCGAGCACCCGGGTTCCCTCCGGCGTTCCGATGAGGGCCGCAATCGCCGGATCAATGGGCACGTTCTGGATAAACCGGGTCTCGGCTCTCGCCATCCCGGCAGCCCCGGAGAACTCCAGCCAGCGGCTAATACGCGCGGAGTATACGCCTTCCACTGCGTGCAGGTACGTGCTACTGAGCACTCCGATGTAGTCGAGGTGGGTGAATGTGTAATTGGCGCCGATCGTGGAACGGCGCGTCAAACGGTATTGCACATCGGCGTGAGCGGTGGCGCCGGTAACCCCGTAGAGCGCAGACGAGCTTTGGCGGACCAGAAATCCGTCGCCGCCCAAACTGAAAGAAAGCCGCGCGCTCTTCTGAAAGACCAGATTGGCCTGCGTGCTGAGATACTCCGTGCGGTTATCGAAGAAGTCCGTCGTGGGAGCATAGGTGGTGGACGGATCGAAGGGCACGGTCTGCGAAAGCCCCGGAAGACCGAAATTCCGCGAGAACAATCCGGCGTTTTCGTTCAGCGTCAGGGCTACATGGCGCGATAACTGCTGCACAATCCCCAGCATCAGGGATTGATCCGTGGAATCGTAAACTGTGGCCTGCGTGTAACGCCGAACCGAGCCGCGGTAGTCCAAGCCGATCTTGGTGTGCCTCCAGCTATGCACCCCGCTGATGCCGCCGGTGACTTCCAGGCCTGCACTCGCCTCGTTCCCCAACTGGCCCTGTGCATTCACGGCCACGCCCGAAAGTCCGGTGTCATAGACCCCGGCGAACTCGATGAACGGACGAAAATCGATCTGTGGCGATGCCATGGCCGCAGGCGCCTCCCCGCGCGAGAGAATGGCGGGGCCTGCGTATTGCGCAAACATCGGCATTGCCCAGGCCGATATGGCGAGCACTCGTCCCAGATTCACGGCGTTTTCCTCCCTGTGCCTCCGGCCCTAGCCTGCCGCAGGCCGTAACCCAAAGTCTGACGCGATACTCTCAGGTGTGTCAAGCTGGCCCGCTCTGCCCCGCCGGATTGAAGTGCTCCGCCAGCGCCCGCGCAATGCGCTCGCAGGCATGGCCGTCGCCGTAGGGGTTGTGAATTCGCGTCATCCGCGTGTATTCGTCCTGGTCCTCCAGAAGGCGGGCGGCTTCCGCCACGATGCGATCCACGTCGGTGCCCACCAGTTTCACTGTGCCGGCCTCCACCGCCTCGGGCCGTTCGGTCTTTTCACGCAACACCAGCACCGGCTTGCCCAGCGAGGGCGCTTCTTCCTGGATGCCGCCGGAGTCCGTAACGATCAGCCGGCAACGCCGCATCAGATCCACAAACGCCGTGTATGGCACGGGCTCGAGCAGCACCACGTTCGACAGGCCCGCCAGGATTCGGTGCGCTGGGCCCAGCACGTTGGGGTTCCGGTGGACCGGGTAGACCATCTGTACGTCGGGGCGCGCGGCCACCACCGACAGCGCGCGCAGCACCCGGTCGAAGCCCGGTCCGAAATTCTCGCGGCGATGGCTGGTGACCAGCACCAGCCGTTTGCCCGGATCCATCCAGGGCCATTCCGGCGCGCGCAGGGCGCCCCGGTCCAGCGCATCGCGAACCCACAACACGGCATCGATGCCCGTGTTCCCCGTGACGAAAATTCTTTCACGGGCGACACCCTCGCCGGCGAGCGCCGCCTCCGCCCCGGCCGTGGGCGCGAAGTGCCACGTCGCGATTCGTGAAGTCAGGACGCGATTCATTTCCTCCGGGAATGGCTGCCGCATGTCGCCGGTTCGCAACCCAGCCTCGACATGCGCCACCGCAATCTGTTTGTAGAAAGCCCCCACCGCGCCCGCCAGCGTAGTGGTGGTGTCGCCTTGCACCACCACCAGGTCCGGATGCTCGGTTTCCAGGACCGGTTCGATCGCGCTCAGAATGTGCGCCGTGAGGCCGGCCAGCGTCTGGCCCGGCTGCATCAGATCCAGATCGTAGTCGGGGGTGACGGAAAAGGCCGCCAGCACCTGGTCCAGCATGTCGCGGTGCTGCGCCGTCACGCAGACTTTTACCGCGAATTCATCCGGTTGCGCGCGCAACCGGTGAACCAGCGGACAAAGCTTGATGCCCTCCGGGCGCGTTCCGAAAACGCAGAGGATGCGGATCATCGCCGCCGCACTTTCACCCGCGTGGGCCGCCACAATGTCTCGGGTGGAACCACGAACACCGCGACCGCCAGCAGCGACGCCAGGTTCATGGCCAGGAAGGTTCTGGCCGGAGACGAAACGCGCTTCAGGAAAAAGCCCTCGGGCACCAGGTAATCCACGGCCGCCAGAGCCACCAGGGCCAGTTCGTCGATCAGCAGAAAGCGGCGAAACGGCGAGGCTGGAAGCGCCAGCGTCGCGGCCCACACCGCCAGAATGGCCCAAGGAAGCGCCAGCCGGGCAAACCGGTGCGACAGGAAATCGAGCCGCATCCGATTGGCGCCGGTGAACAGCTCGGGCAGGCGCGCGTGCACCTGCCAAATGCCCGCCAGGGTCCTCAGCTTGCGCCGGAACTCCCCGCCTTTGGACGTGGGGTGATCGAAAGCGAGGGCTTCCGGATCGAAGATCACCCGGTAACCGCGGAAGAACGCTCGCAGGGGAATTACGACGTCGTCGGACAGCGTGTCCGGGGGAATCGGCGCGGTCAGGCTGCGGCGAATCGCGTAGATGCAACCGGTGGCGCTGAAGGTCGAGTCGATTCGCGAATGGCGGCGGCGCGCGAACAGTTCATACCGCCAGTACAATTCCATGTCCGCCTCTTCGCCCGTCCTCTCCGGATCGAGATAGCGCAGCTCGCCGGTCGCGGCGCCGACGGAGGGATCCGCGAAATTCGCCACCAGGTGGGAAAGGGCGCCCGCATCCAGCGCTTGCCGGACATCCGTGAAAAACAGGATCTCACCGTTTGCTTGCCGCAGCGCCGCATTGATCGCCGCCGCCTTTCCCGCGCGGGGCGCGCGGATCAACCGTACGCCGCGGTCGGCGAACGATTCGGCGATCGCCTCGGTGGCATCCGTCGAGCCATCCGATACCACCAGAATCTCCATCAACTGCGCCGGGTAATCGAGCCCCAGCAGACATTCCAGCTTCCCGCGGATGAACTCCTCTCCATTGCGAACCGCCAGCAGCACCGAAACCGTGGCGCGAAAACCTCTGTCCTTTTGCACTGGGGGAGCCGCGCGCCGCGTAAAGAACGCCAGCAGAATGGGGTAGCCCACAATTATGTAAAAAACCACGGCGGAAGCGACGGCAAGCACAACCGCGGCCAGCATCAGGAACCTACCACCGCATCCCCAGGCTCCAGCGCCCCTCCCAACCGGCTTCCGCCCCCTCCGGACAGTCCACCGCATGCCAACGGCGCAGCTTGATTACGGTCCGTTCGGGCATGCAAGTATCATACTCTATCCGCTTGAGGACGGGGTACTTCCGGGGTCTTTGCCGTAGTACCAGGCGTTTGCCCCCGTCCACGCTGATCGAGAGCCTGGCCGAGCGCCACCAACCCCGGGGTAAGGGCCGGCGCCGAATCCGCCGGCCGGTCTTCAGCCCGCCGTTTGGCAAGGGGCTGCCAGCCTGTTTTGGGGGCCGCCTCGGGGCGCCGGACGATGTATCCCAGAACAGCCAGGGAAATCAGGAACAGCAAGAAAGTCATCGCGGAGTACCCTCTCTGGCGGAGTGAGCCGCTGATCCGAACCACTCCCGGGCACCAGCGACACACCACACTGACCTCCTTATCGGTCGTGATCCCGGTTTCCTTTACAGGCGCCCGCAACGTTTTCAATCCGCCCCCAGTTCTTCGAAAACCGAGTGCCAGATGGCCATCCCCTCAATCAGCTTCGAGCGCCATTCCTTCTGCGATCCCGTCCAGTTCGGCCCCTCGGCCCAGGCCCGCGGCAAGGCCGCCGCAATCTCCCCGAAACACGCGTGATACGTCGCGCCCGCCAGAGGTACGGAGCGCAGCGCGGCGCAGAAATCATCCGTCAGGATCATCCCGTTGCGCTCCACGTCCAAGTCCCTCCATAGGTCGTGAGGATTGCGCTCCTGGCGGACAACCGGCTCGCCATAGCTCACCACGTCTTCGAAATGTTCGGCGATGCGGGTCAGGATGTAACTGCCCCAGATATCGTCGTAGCGCCCCGTGTAGGGGCTCAGGAAGTACGCCGGTACGGCGTCGCGCATCAACGCCGTGTTCTGGGAATCGAACGGCGACCATGTGCCCGGGTGGAGGGCCATGTTGCCCCCAGGCCACTTCCGGTTGAAACCGCGGACCACCAACGGGCGCTCCATCCGTGTCAGGGCATCGATATCCGGGTCGTCCACCCAGAGTCCGGCGTTCACCACCACCCGCCGGGCGCCCTGGGAACAAGTCACTGAGTGGCCCTCTTCATTCCAGCGCATCTTGCGCGGGTATCCGCGGTGATAGAACTCCACCCCGTGGTCCGCTTCCAGAAAAGAACAGACATTGAACCAGCCGGAAGTCGAGCGGTAGGTGGGTAACTCGCGCACCGAGCCGGCCACCCCGTGGAAACCCACGAAGTCCTGGTCCATCGCGAAGTTATCGTCGTCGATCGTGATTACGACATCGGCTCCGTTTTCATATGCCAGCAACATGCCGATGTTGCGCCTCTGGACCGAATCCAACCGCAGGTGCCGCCACAATTCCGGAAACCGGCTCAGGTACTCCTGCTGGGCCGGAATATCCAGGTACGCGCACGGGTAGTGCGGGACGGACTTACAGAAATCGGCGGTCTCGGGCGGGCTCTTTCGATCCCCGATCACCACCAGGTCGAGGTCCTTATGCCCATAGCGCCAGGCATTCTCGGCGTATTGCAGCAAAAGCACCGGGACGTTGATGGTTGTGGTTACGATGGTGGTCTTCATGGATTCATGAGTCGGTCCTCAGCAATCTCCGCCGGTTGCTGAAGCGCGTTTTGAACGCGACGCGAAAATACACGAAGTTCCCCCAAAAGGGATTATGCGATTCCCCTTCCGTCCGGACCCGCCAGGTACTCGGGATCTCGATCACTCGGGCCCCCAGCCGCAGTGGCTTCAGCATGGTCTCGAGCAGAAAGGCGTGCCGCAGTTCCTCCCACGCGATGGTCTTCACCCACTCCTTCTTGAAGATCCGGAATCCGTAAGTCAGGTCGGAGAGAGTCGTGCCATAGAGAACGCGGAAGATCGTTTGGAAGATTGCGTTCAAGAATCGCTTGAGCGGATTGTACCCGCGGAACCCGCTCCCGCCTTTCCAGCGTGTCGCCGTCACAATATCATAGCCGTCCTTAGCCTTGGCAATCAGCTCTTTCACCGTGGCCGGATCGGTCTCGAGGTCGCTCGCCATCATCAGTACGTGGCTGCCCGATGCCCATCCAAATGCGTCGCGCATGGCGCCGCCGAGAAACGGGCGCTGCTGCAAACGCACTTGAATCAATCCTGCATGTTCGCAGCCAAGCTCCTCCGCGACTGCCCATGCCGCCGGCGTCGTCCTCTGGCACGCGACGATCAGGATCTCCGAAATCTCCCGCCGGTTCTCCGCCAGCAGAACCTCGACCGTCTTCCGGAGTGATGTGGTTTCATCGGTGACGGGGAGAATGGCCGTAACGGTCATGATTCGCGGAAACTCTTCATTTGATATCGGTTTTTCTCAACCGCCACCCGCACCACTGCATTATCTCAGAGTTTGTCGGCGCCCCAGAGGCCTTTTTCGGCCACCCGCCGGACGCGCGCGGTCACTTCCACCATGTACACCTTCCACGCGCCGCAAACACACACTCCAACCCTGCTGTTTTGGGAATTCCGGCTTTGTAGTGGGTAGCCAGGGCCGCTGGGGGACGGCGTGCGACAATTCCAAAGATGCAAGATCGTGAACTCTATCGGTGCATTCTCGGAATCGAGGCCCCCTGGTACGTGGACTCGGTGGAGCTGAAGTTGGAAGAGGGCGTGGTCCACGTTCGCCTGGCTCACCATGACATGATCGATTGGTCTTGCCCGGAATGCGGGGATCCCTGCAAGCTTCACGACCATCAACAGGAGCGCCGGTGGCGGCATTTGGACACCTGTCAGTACCATCGCATCTGGGTGAAGCAGTGGATCGGGTACGCCGGAAGGAAAACAAAGCTCTGCGAGCCGCTGGAGATGACCGGCTGACGGGGGCGCGCTACGACTGGCTGAGAAATCCTGCAGCCATGGAACCGAAGGACCGGCGCGAGTTCGCCGCGCTGCAAACCAGCGGACTAAGAACCGCGCGTGCCTGGGCTCTGAAAGAAACGGCCATGTCGTTATATAGCTACGTCTACGAACGGCCGGCGAGAAGCCATTTCCGTTGGTGGCACAACTGGGCAGTACGGAGCCGCCTGCAACCCATGATCGAGGTGGCGCGAATGCTCAAGCGCCGGTTCGAGAACATCATCACCTACTTGCGGCACCGGATCACGAACGCGGCCAGCGAATCCATCAACGCCAGGATCCAGCGGGTGAAGTACGCAGCGCGGGGCTTTCGCAGCCGGCGGAACTTCGTTCACGCCATCTACTTTCACTGCGGCGGTCTCGACCTGGCGTCTGGAGCCACTAAATAGCCGGAAGCGCCCAGAAACCAAACGCTGCCCAGGCCCCAGAACAGGAGGTTGGCGATGATCAGAAACTGCAAAGTCACCGCCAGCGCCAGCGCTCTCGCGGGACCGACGCCGAGCGGCGTCAGTACGGCCACTGCGACCATCTGATAGACGCCGAGATTGCCGGGCGCCAGCGGCACTGCGCTCGCGAGTGCCACCGAGGTCAGCAGCAGCACCGTTAGTACAGGTGAAAGCTCCGCGCCGACGCCGCGGCCCAGTGCCCAGGCACCCGCGCCATCCAGCGACCAGATTATCACCGTCAGCAGCACGAACCCGAGCACGCGCCGCGGGTGGCGAAGGCTGCGCAGACCCAGAACGAATTGCTCCACCAGGCGCCGGAATGTGGCCAGCCACCGCCTCGGGACGCATACCTCGGCCACGCTTAGTATTGGCGCTTCGAATGATGGCACCAGCAGAGCGAACGCCAGGCCGCCGCATGCCACACCTGCCAGCATCCGCGACGCGCGCGCCAGCCACTCGGGCACTGCACTGATACTGCCCAGCGCGATCGCCGACAGTAACACCAGGAATCCCGTATCCAGCACGCGCTCCACAAAAACCGTGGCCAGCGCGAAACCGCTGCTAATTCCCACCCGCCCGAGGTTCGTCGCCCGGAACACGTCGCCGAGCCGTGCTGGCAGCAGGCTGTTTCCCATCTGCCCCGCCGAATTTACGGCGAAAACAATCCCCGCCGGCACGGGCCGCGCCGCTAACAGCAATAACCGCCATCTCACCGCCCGCAGAAATAAACTGGAACTGGCGGCGCAGAGATAGAGCAACACCACCCAAATCGGGAGCGAGCGCATGATGCTCCAAAGCTCCCGGATCTGCACGGACCGCGACGCAACCACCAAGCAGCCGGCCGAAACCGCTAGCCCCGCGCAGAGCCGGAGCGGCTGCGCCACGCGAGCGGGTTGGTGCCACCGGCCGAAAGCCGGACGTCTTTCACCCGCGATATCACCAGCGAGGTCCGCCACCCGTTCCCCCGGCACAAACCAACTCGGCTGTCTCAAGACTCAAGATCTCGGGTTCCAGGCGAAAGCCCGCATGCCGCGCATCGGTATCGAACATTCGAACCGTTTCCAGGGAGTACTGTTCGAGGTCTTTGCCGAGCAGCGGCAGTTTCGCCAGCAGGTCCGGCGTGACCGTGATGATGTGGCAACCAATCGCGTTGGCCTGGACGATATTCAGGAGTTCGCGCGGGCTCGCCCAAATCAACTCGATTTTCGGATAGACCCGCAGAATGTCGAGCGCCGTGGCCATGATGGGGACGGGGTCGCGGCCGGTATCTGCGATTCTTCCGGCGAAGATCGAAAGGAACGCCCCCGGCGCGTCCTTGACTGCCTCGGCCGCGGCCTCCACCTGCTTCAGCGTCATCATGGCCGTCACATTCACTTTCACGCCGTGCGCGGCCAGCGAGCGCAGCACGGCCAGGCTGCTCACCCCACGGGTGTTGGTGATCGGCACCTTGACGTAGACGCACGGGCCCCAACCGCTGATGCGTATGGCTTGCCGCTCCATTTCTTCGAACTCGTCGGAGAACACCTCGAAAGAGATCGGCCGGTCCGGCATATGAGCGACTGCTTCGCGCGCGAAGAATTCATAATCGCGCACTCCGGCCCGTCGCATGAGCGTCGGGTTGGTCGTGAAGCCCTGGATGCTCGGGTCTGCAGCGAGCCGGAGCATCGAGGCGAGATCGGCTGTATCGGCAAAAAGCTTGATTGTCCATCCCTGTTGCGTGTTCATGGTCTACCCTCGTTTGAGAATCCACTGGACCGCGGCGGGCAGGTCCGGGGCCTCATGGTCATAACTAGAGGCTTGCCTTTCGCGGTATCCGCGGTTGATGAAGACGGTGTTGCACCCGGCGCACCTTCCCGCCTCAACGTCCCGCCAGCGGTCCCCGACCATGAAGCTGGCGGCGAGATCGATATTCCGTTGCCGGGCGGCTTCCAGCAGCATTCCCGGAGCGGGCTTGCGGCAGGCGCAGGCATCGCGGTCGTCGTGCGGGCAAACCTGGACCTGATCCAGCGCCAACTCGCGCTGCAGCCAGCCGTTCATCCCATCGACAGCTTCCCTGGTCTGCTTGCCGCGGGCGATATCGGGCTGATTGGTGACGACGATCAGGAGGTAGCCGGCGGCCCGCAGCGCCGCACAGGCCTCCCGGGCGCCGGGCAGCAGCTCGATCTCAAAGAGGCCCGCGGGCGGATAGGGACGCCCGGCCCGGATGATGGCGCGGTTCAGCACGCCGTCGCGATCGAGGAATACCGCCCGTGCCGCAACGTTCATAGCCGGTTCGCCTGCGCGTCTGGAACGAGCGCCGCCATGGAATCGCACAATGCCCGTGCCGAGCCGCGGGAGCAGTGCCAGCCAAGTGCGCGAATGCGGCTGGTGTTCAGCCGGACGATCGGAACGTCGCCTTTCCAACCGCGGTCGCCGCCTGAATAGACGAACCGGACGGCGTCGGGGTCGAGCCCCACCACGGAGGCGGCCAAGCGCGCGATTTCCGTCACGGTGATGTAATCGCCGGTGGCGACGTTGTACACCTCGTACGGCTTCGCCGTTTTCGCTTGCGCCAGAAGCACGGCGTTGACGACGTCATCCACGTGAATGTAAGATTTGCTCTGGGTCCCGTCGCCCAGGATGCGCAGCTCGCGTGGGTTGCGGAGCAATTGTCGCACGAAATCGAAGCCGACGCCGTGGGTTTGCCTGGGGCCGACCACGTTGCCGAAACGAAAGGCGCAGCCGCTCAGTCCGAACATGAAAGAGTAGCAGGCGATGAGCGCCTCGCCGGAGAGCTTGCTGGCGCCGTAAGTGGAAATGGGGAGCAGCGGCCCATGGTCCTCATCGGCTTCACGCTCGCTCAGGTCGCCGTAGACGCCGCTGCCCGAAGCATATAGGATCCGGCCTACGCCCGAGGCGCGCATCGCTTCCACCACCTGCCGGGTGAGCAGCGTACCCTGGCGAAAGTCGATATCGGGGTCGGTGACGGCGCGGGCGATATCCGGGTTGGAGGCCAGGTGGATGACGGCATCGTGGCCGGCCATGGCGTCGCGCAGGGTTTCGGTATCGGCTACGTCGGCGCGGACTACCTGAAGGCGCGGGTCGGCGCGGTGGTGCTCGTAATGCCATTCGCGGCCGGCGGAGAAATTGTCATATAGCGTGACGCGGGAAGTGCCGGCCGTGGCCAGCAGTCTGTCTGTGAAGTGGCTGCCGATGAACCCGGCGCCCCCTACGATGAACCAGCGGCTCATTTTACGGACTCCCATTTGGTTGTGGCCGATTGCAGCGCGGGATGGCTGACGAGCAGGTGCAGGAGCACGGAGCAGATGCCTTCGGTGTGGGGCGTGATGCGGTCGGGACTGAGGGGCGGAATCACGGCGCAGACCTGTGCCACCTGCCGCGTGAATCCGCCGTCGCGGCCGACGATGCCGAAGATGGCGGCACCGCGCCCGGAGGCGATCTCCAGTGCGCGCACAATGTTCACCGAGACATTCTTCTCGCGGTTTCCGCCCCCCACGGAGAGAACCAGGACCGCATCGCGGGGGCCTAGGCGCGACCCGCACAGCCATTCGGCGAAGCATGTCTCCCAGCCCTCATCGTTGATCCGAGCGGTCAGCTCGCTGACGTTATCAGTGGGAGCGTATGCCTCAAACCGGCACAGCTTGCGGAAATCGTTGGCCGCATGGCTGGCGTTGCCGGCCGAACCTCCCACTCCGAGAATGAACAGGCGTCCGCCGCTATTCCGGACCGCGGCCAACCCGCGGGCCAAGCTCTCTAGTGCGTCCATGTCGAGCCGCTCCAGAATGGCGCGGCTTTCACTCAGAAATGTGCTGCTGAAACTGCTCATGACGTCCTGCGTTGACAGAAACACAAGCTACCTCCGCCGCTTAGATGGCGCTTCAGCCCGAACCACGCACACGTCCTTGTCGAACGGCAAGGAAACGAGACTCGCGAGGCCTGGAGCGTAGGGGAGGAGACGGTAAGGCGCATCCTCCACATTGACGAACCACGCCTTGCGATCGAAGTAGTACTGAAGAACTTCCTCATTCATCGCGGGGCCCATATCGTGGACCCATACGATCCGCGCGCGGTCGATTTCGGCCTCGTTATATACCCACTCAGTTGTTGAGTAATACTCACGGTGGATTTGCACGAAAACCACGTGGCGGCCGGGGATCGCTTCCAGGCGGCGGACCATATCCGCCCGCATTGCGCCCTCGCCGGAGCCGAACGCCGAATACGCATGGATACCGGGCGAAGGCGGGAACCGGGTAGAATCGATGAACGCCCGCACGGGCAGCATGGTCACGCAGACGGCGACGATGGCCCGTGACCACGCGAGGCCGCGAAGACTCCTCCGGCGGCCCTCGATGCGCAGATGGCGGATGCCTTGGACTGTCAATACCAGGAAGGACGCGGCGGCGGCGGCGATATAGTGTGGATACGCAACGATGACAGCGCCCACCACAAGCGACGCGGCCAAACACGCCAGGGGCACGCGGAGACGCCGGTCCCTCCACCATTTGCGGCGCGAAACGAACAGGGGGATGGTTAGCGCCGGCCCGAGAAAAAAGCGCCAGATCGGTCCCAAATTGATGGTGCTGAGCTGGAGCGCCGGCGTTGGCCAGGACTTCCGGGCCTGCGCGCAGCGTTCCCACTCGTAATAGAGCTGCATGTTGGCATGGCGGTAGACGGCCGGGGGCAGCTTCTCCCAGGGCAGAGTGAGGGGCCAGCTATACATGGCCTGGTTCAGCCGGTAGGGCATTACGAGGGGGTTGCCCGTGATGGCACGACAGTAAATCCCCAACCCGGCGAATCCCAGGGCAATGACTATCGCGGCCGGAACCGCCACACGCGAAAAGCTGGACCACCGCCGCGACCGGAAGTAATGCCAGGCGAGCGCTGCGGCGATGGGCAGCGCGAAAGCGCCGCCCTCCAGGGGGCGCGTGTAAAGCAGCCACACCACGCCGAACCCGAGCGTGAGGCCCAGGGGAATGCTGGAGCGCTTCCGGATGCGCAGGTATGCGCCCAACACCAGCGCTCCCGCCGCCGCGGTGACCGTGCCGCCCCAGTAGCTGTTAACCCAGTAGGACAGCGCGCCCCAACGGAGTACAGCCAGAACTCCCGCGAGCAGAGCCCACCGGGGCGGGAAAATGCCATACGCCATCCATAGCAGCGCCGCGCACATGGCACCGCTCGAAAGCAGGACGCCGATCCAGGGACTGCCAAGGAATTGGCCGAGCGCCATGACCATTCCCAACCCTGGGAAATACACCGAGGCGTAGACCGGGGCGGTGAGGATGTGGATGCCTTCGAAGTGCATCCACAACGGGTGCATTGGGTTCACGAGCCGGCCATGGACCAGCGTATCGGCGATAAGCAAGTGGCTGAACTCGTCGGGAATCCACGGATCCGGAACCGGCGCCCAGGGCAGTATGGCCACGCGAGTCAGGATCGGCATGAAGAATGCCATGGCTATGCACGCGGCGCGACGGTTCGCCAGGCGCGCTCCCGCCCGCTCCAGGCGCTCGACCCAGGGCCGCCGGAAAAACCGGAGGCCGAATGCGCAGAGCAAAAGTAGGCCGATCTCGACGTAGTTGAGATCGAGCACGAAGGACCAGCGGGTGCCTCTGATAAGGACCAGCAGCGTTACGATTACGAAATCCATCGCGATATCACCGGAAGTGACCGAGGCCCGCGCGGGCAACGCCGGGGGCGAAACGTGAGAAACGCAGGGGAACGAGGCGGAGGATGCGCCGGAAAGTCCACATGGTGGAGGCCCACCGGTTCAGCGTAGTGGCGCCGATGCGCTCAGTGTAGGGGATGAAGACCTCGGAAACGCGAAAGCCAAGGAGCGCGGGCTTGAGCAGCAGTTCGACAGGCAGCGCGGGGCCGTTGGGGTCGAACTCCACGGTGTCGAGGATGGTTCGGCGGTAGGCCCGCATTCCGGAGTGAACGTCGGTGGTTTTTATGCCCAGCAGCAGCCGGGAGACGGCCGCGAAGAGCCAGTTCGCCAGGTAATTGGGCACTGGCATCGCGTCCGGCCGCGATTTGAGGCGAGAGGCGTTGACCAGGTCAGTGCGCCCGGATAGCACCATGTCGGCGATCTCCCGGATACGGTCCGCGGGATACGTGTCGTCGCAATCGAGCGTGACGACCACGTCGCCGACGGCCTCTTTGAGTGCGCGAATCATGGCGCGGCCGTATCCCTGGGGCGGAAACTGCCGCACCACACGTGCGCCGAGCGCCGCTGCGAGCTCCGGGGTGCGGTCCTTACTGCTATCGACCACCAGGATTTCGCAACTGCCGCCGACGGAGGCCCGGATGTCGCGAATCACCTTCTCGACGGCACGTTCTTCGTTCAGCGTGATCATGGCAACGGTGATTGTAGGCATCGTCAGTTCCTTCTGCTTAAAACCTTCCCTGGGCAGTCCAACTCCGCGGCCACCCGGAACCCGCGCTCGATGCACTGGTCCATGTTGACGTATTCGAATTCGGCGTTGCGGCCACACAAGGCAACCCCGAGGGATTGGAAGTAGCTTTTCGCCTTTCCGAGATGGCGCCGGTAATTGAAATCCTGGACCACATAGCCGTACTTCGCCCGGCAAACTTTGGC
Organism: Bryobacteraceae bacterium; assembly: GCA_049590695.1. GTDB lineage: Bacteria > Acidobacteriota > Terriglobia > Bryobacterales > Bryobacteraceae > Fen-178. The sequence continues at coordinate 5,646 of JBAWDI010000996.1, read as the reverse complement.
GTAGCAAATGTCGCCGGAATGCAGCAGTTCCATGGATTCGAGTCCGGAAACGACTTTGCGGAGCACGTCGGCGTCGTCCAGCTCCCAGACGCCGTCGCCGGCGTTGGCGGTGATTTCTGCCTGGATCAACGAGCGGCCTCCGGGCACATTGCCGGGGCTGAAGTTGCCGGGAAGCGAGAGGCGGTGGAACGGGAGCCGCGGGTCGGGAACGTAGATGGCGGTGTAATCGGGCAGGCGGCGGCCAGCGAGCCCCACCGTCACGGTGAATAGCGAATTGAAGCGCAGCGCCGCGACGGCGTCCCTTACTTCCCGGGGGACGTCCTCGAAGATCTCCGCCATCTCGACGATGGGGAGGGTGGAAACAAGGCGGGCATAGGTGCGGTCGTGGAGGCCGTCGCTGACGACCCAGCCATCGCCGGTCCTGCGGACGTGCCGCACGGCAAAGCCGGGTGTGATCGAGCGCACCCGCTCCGCCATTCCCATGGCCAGGGCTTCGATGCCGCCGGTGGCGGGGTAGTAGAAGTCGAGCTGGTGCACGTAGCCTTCGGTGCTCACGCCGACGGCCGCCTTGACGACGTCCTCCAGCGGCGGCTTTGGGACGCGGCCCTCCACCCAGTCGAGGCTCATCTCGGCGGCTGGGACGTTCCAGATCTTCTCGTTATACGGCAGCAGGTATTTTTCGGCCAGGCCCGTGCCGAAGGTGTGGTAGATCCACTCCTTGAAGTTGGTGGGGGCGGGATGGCGGTTCTCGATATAGTGGTAGAGGCATTCGAACCGGTCCTGTGGGTCGAGGTCGTAAAGACCATTTTCGAAGGGGTATTTGACGTAGCGGCCGTTGAAGAAGATCTTATTGGCCCGGCGGCCGCGGTAAACGTTCGCCCCGAGTAGGGACAGCATGAAAGCGAGCGTTTCCGCGTTCCGCGAAAAGATAATGTGCGGCCCGCCGGCATCGTAGGTGAAACCCTCTTCGCGGACGCTACGGAGGTGGCCGCCAGGGCGCGCATCGGCTTCGAGCACTTCGGAGTCACCTTCGATGCAGGCGGCGACGGTGAGACCAGCGAGACCTCCGCCCAGAATTCCGGTTTGTGGCGCGGTATGATCGGTCATGGCGGGGTGCCGGGTGACGTAGTGGTGATGAACGCTTCGAAATCCCTCAGGCCCTCGGGCGAGCCGATTTCGTAAAAGCGTTTGCCGGCTTCAAACCCGGCAAGCAGGCCCTTCCGGCTGAGCGCGTCAAAGAGAGACGCTAGGTCGCTCGGCCCGGCTTCCAGCACGTTCCGCTCCACGAGGTCGCGGGTCAGAATGGAGACGCCGGAATCAATGTACTCGAACTCTTCCGGCCTGGAGTCGCGGGCCGTTTTGTCGTACAGCACAATGCGGCCGGCACGAAAGACGACGTTGCTGCGGTCCCACTTGCCGCGGTTGCGGAGCACCGCCATGGCCGCGGGCAGGCCGCTGGCGGTGAACGAATTCCACAGGGGGCGCAGGGGGACGCGCGGGTAGGAATCGCCGTAGATGACGGCGAAGACGGGGTGGAGCACGCCCTCACGGCAGGCAAGGCGCAGGGCGCCGGCGGTGCCGCGCAACTCGCTACCCTCGTCGACATAGGCCGCACGGAGACCCCACAGGCCGCCGCCGACATACTCGCGGATCATCTCGCCGCGGTAGCCGATGGACAAGACGACATCGGTAATGCCCTCCGAAGCAAGCCAGGCGAGTTGGTGCTCGATGAACGGCTTGCCGGCCGCCAGCAACATGGACTTGGGGCAACCCTCGGTGAGGGGCCGCATGCGCTTACCGAGGCCGCCCGCCAAAATCACACATTGTCGCCGTGCGGGCACGCTGGCTTGTTCTGGCATCAGTCCCTGACAAGGACGGTGGATCCGTCATGATCGAAGCGGAAGCACAGTTCGCGCAGGCCTTCCTGGGCCATGGCGCGCCGCACCCGCATAGGATGTTCCGCATAGAAGAGCAGGTAGCCGCCACCGCCGGCGCCGACGAGTTTGCCGCCGAGCGCGCCATTGGCCATCCCGACCTCATACCAGTGGTTGATGCAGTCGTTGCTCATGCCCTTCGACCGCCCGCGCTTGTACTCCCAATGCTCGCGCATGACGGCGGCAAAACACGCCGTATCGCCGCGTTCCAGGGCCTCCTTGGCGGCCAGCCCGAGTTGCTTGGTGTGGTGCAGGTTCTCGAGGATGGCTGGGTCCCCTTCGAGGGAGCGCTGTTTCTGATCGGAGAGGGTCTCGATGGCGTTCCGGGAATAGCCGGTGAAGAACATCAGCAGGTTCTGCTCGAGATCGATCAGGGTGTCGGTGGAGATGGCCAGCGGCTTGATCTCGACGGAGTTGTCCGGATGGAATTCCAAGCACGTGAGGCCACCGTACGAGGCGATATACTGATCCTGCTTGCCGACGGCCTGGCCGAGTACGTTGATTTCGATGTCGCACGCCTCTTCGGCCAGTGCGGAGGCGGAGACGAACTCATGCTTGTTGGCATACAACGCCTTGAGCAGACCCACGGTGAATGTGCCGGAGGATCCAAGGCCGGTGCCCGCTGGAACATCGGCCATGCTGGCGAGTTCGAGAGAGCCCTGCCCGTTATGGCGCCGCAGTACTTCGCGAAAAATTGGGTGCTGAATTTCGTCCACCTTGTTGGCATATTCCAGAGACGAATATTTCAGCAAGTAGCCTTCCCGAAACATCTGATTCAGACTGACAAAGACATATTGTGAGATGGCTGCGGAGACGACAAATCCGCCGAACCGGGTGTAATAGGAAGGTAAATCGGTGCCGCCGCCGCCTATTGAAATTCTCAGCGGTGTGCGGGTAATGATCATAAGCAATCCTGGATAATTGTCTTCGATTCATGATTATGCGGGGCTTGCAAGGGATGATACTAGGCTGAATTTGGTACTGAATCTTCTGTAGCCTTTAGTTATGCGAAATCGATGGTACCCTCAAGTTAACCAAAGGTAGGGCATGCTTTAGCTTGCCCCTTCGGCTTCTTACCACGCCGCGCGCGTAAGCAAGCGGTTCTGCCGCAAGCACTTACGTCGCCGTGTCTAGAACCACCGGCTCATGACCACCTTCTGCTCGGTGTAGAAGGCCACCGCGTCCTTGCCGTGGGCGTGCAGGTCGCCGAAAAAGGAGTTCTTCCACCCCGCAAACGGGAAAAACGCCATGGGCGCGGCCACTCCCACATTGATCCCCACCATCCCCACTTCGATCCGCGAGGAGTACTCGCGCGCGGCTTTGCCGCTGGCGGTGAAAATCGCGGTGGCGTTGCCGAATGGCGAGCGGTTCACCAACTCGATGGCTTCATCCAGCGTCTCGACCCTCATCACCGAAAGCACCGGCCCGAAAATCTCCTCGCGCGCGATGCTCATCTCGGGGGTCACGTGGTCGAAAATCGTAGGACCCAGAAAGAACCCGCCCGCCTTCTTGATCTCCCGGCCGTCCACCAGCGGCACCGCCCCTTCTTCCACGCCTTTCTCGATGTACCCCGCCACCCGCCGGCAGTGCTCCGCGGTCACCAGCGGGCCCATCTCCACTCCCGCCTCGGAACCATCGCCGACAACCAGCGCCTTGGTCCGCTTCACCAGCAGATCGAGCAGCGGGCCGGCCGCCGCGCCCACCGTCACCAGCACGCTGCCGGCCAGGCAGCGCTCGCCGGCGGCGCCGAATGCCGAGCCGATGATGCCTTCCACCGTCTTCGGCATATCGGCGTCGGGCATCGCCACTAAGTGGTTCTTAGCCCCGCCTAGCGCCTGCACGCGCTTGCCCTCGGCAGCCGCGGTCGCATAAATGTATTTGGCCACCGGCGTCGAGCCGACAAAAGACACGGCCTTCACCAGCGGATGGCGCAGCAGCGCGTCCACCGTCTGCTTGCCGCCATGCACCAGGTTCAGGACCCCCGGCGGCAGCCCCGCGTCATCGAGCAGTTCCACCGCGCGGGTCGCCGTGAGCGGCGCCTTTTCCGAGGGTTTCAGTATGAACGTGTTGCCGCACGCGATGGCGAATGGCCACATCCACATCGGCACCATGGCGGGGAAATTGAACGGCGTGATCCCCGCGCAGACGCCGATCGGCTGCCGGATGGTCTTGCAGTCGATGCCCTGCGCCACGTCGTTCAGCGAATCGCCCAGCATCAGGCTCGGCATGCCGCACGCCACTTCCACCATCTGGATGGAGCGCCGCACCTCCGCCCTGGCATCCTCGGCGGTCTTGCCGTTTTCGCGCGTCAGAATCCCCGCCAGTTCCGCGTGGTGCTTCTCCAGCAGCGTTTTGTAACGATAGAGCGGCTGCACGCGCTCCACCACGGCCACCTCGCGCCATTTCCCAAACGCCCCGTGCGCGGCACGGACGGCGCGGTCGATATCCGCCTCCCCGGCGTAGGGCGCCTCGGCGATGGTGGCGCCGGTGGCGGGGTTCGTCACCATTCCAAACGTGCATCCCTCCGGCCTCTCCCACTTGCCATTCACGTAGAACCCGGGAACTTGAACGGTCGAATCGGCAGCCATCGTTCTTCCCTCCTATTTCCAGGCCCCGCCGCGCGCCGCGCGCTTCAGATAATGGCCGCGCCCGGCCTTCCCCAAAAACCTGCCGCCATCCACAATCGCTTCGCCGCGCGAAAGCACCGTCCGCGCATTGCCCCTCACCTCGAAGCCCTCGAACATGGAATAATCCACGCGCATGTGATGCGTCCTGGCGCTGATCGTGTGGGCGGCATTGGGGTCCCAGATCACCACATCCGCGTCGCTCCCGGGCGCGATCTCTCCCTTCTTTGGATACAGGCCGAAGATGCGCGCCGGCGCGGTGGAAACCGTCTCCACGAACCGGTTCAGCGAGAGTTTCCCCGAGTTCACGCCATAGTGGTAAATCAATTGCATCCGGTTCTCGATGCCCGGCCCGCCATTGGGAATCTTGCTGAAATCGTCCTTGCCCAGCGTCTTCTGGTCCGCGAAGCAGAACGGGCAATGGTCGGTCGAGACCACTTGAAGCTGGTCGTGCTTGAGGCCGTCCCACAGTTTCCCCTGGTGCTGCTTGGGCCGCAGCGGCGGAGTCAACACGTATTTCGCGCCTTCGAAATTCGGCCGCTCCAGGTCTTCTATGGAGAGCAGCAAGTACTGCGGGCAGGTCTCCGCGAAAACCGGAACCCCCCGGTCGCGCGCCTCGCGCACCTGCTCCAGCGCGTCTTCCGAACTGACGTGGACGATGTAAACCGGCGCGCCCGCGATCTCCGCGATGGCGATGGCGCGGTGTACGGCTTCCGCCTCGGCCAGCGGCGGCCGCGTAAGCGCGTGGTAAATGGGAGCCGTCTTCCCCTCGGCCAGCGCGCGCGCCGTCAGCACGTCGATCACACCGCCGTTTTCGGCGTGCATCGAAATCAGCGCGCCGTTCCTGGCCGTCCGTGAAAGCGCCTTGAAAATGGTGGCGTCGTCCACCATCAGGGAGTTGGGGTACGCCATGAACAGCTTGAAACTGGCCACGCCCTCGCCCACCATGTCGTCCATGTCCTCGAGGCCCGCGCCCCCCAGATCGGTGACAATCATGTGCAGGCCGTAGTCGATGGTGGCGCGCCCCTCGGCCTTCTTCCACCAGGTATCCAGCGCGTCCCGCATCCGTGTGCCGCGCGCCTGTATGG
>JBAWDI010000995.1:0-9871 GCA_049590695.1 Bryobacteraceae bacterium | reverse complement strand
GCGGGCGCGTGGCCGCGCGCAGGTATTCGACGGCCTCTCCGGCTTCCGCCAGGTCGCCGGCCAGGCGCGCGCCATCGGCGTGGGGAGCGACTTTTTCCAGCTCGCGGCGGCCGAGCGGACTGGAAACGTAGCGGCCCAACAACTGGCGGAGGGCTTCGAATTCTAGAACGGCGGCGCTGGTTTTCAAGGGGCTATCTATATTCTCGGCGTTTGCGGAAGGCCTTTTCAATCACTGCCAGGGTGCCTTCCGTGATCCGGAGCTTGGGCAGATCGCGGAGGCGCACCCATTCCACCGCGCAGACGTCGTCGCCGGGGGCGAGCGTTCCACCAACGACGCGGCACATGTAGTCGATGAGCACGTAGTGATACTCGGCGGCGCCGGAGGCATCGCGCATGACGCGCTCGAAGATCTCCAGCACACCCAGCGGGCGGATCTCGAGGCCGGTCTCCTCGCGGACCTCGCGGCGGACGGCGTCCGCCAGAGCCTCGCCGGTTTCGAGAGCGCCGCCGGGCAGGGACCACCAGCCGATCAGCGGCTGCTTGCCGCGCTGCGCCATGAGGATGCGGCCGCGTTTCAGAATGAGCGCGCCCACGCCGACGATGGGGCGCTGCGGATAGCGGCGGTCGTCGAGTAACGCCATGCCACAGTCTATCGCAACCTCAGCGGCGGCAAAGACCCGCGTCGGCGGCGACGGGCCTTTCCTCATGCAGCCCATCGCGCCCGGGTGATAGACTATTTAGGAGGCGGGAGTCCCAAAGGGGGATTCCTGTTCAGTGCACGGCCGCCGGCCAGCACCGGCGGAGCAAGGGAGGCAGACATGCCGATGAATCGACGTGGTTTTTTCCAGACGGCTGGGGGGACGGCGGGAGCCGCCCTGGTTACGGCGCTAGGGAGACCTGATTGGCTCCGTGGCGCGACAACGGCCCGGAAAGCGAGCGATGTCCTCTACCTCGGGCCAGACAAGGTCAAGGTGACCCGGATGGCGGTCGGCTTGGGTACCAACGCCGGCAACGTACAGCGCGAGTTGGGACTCCAGGGTGTGGCCGACTACCTCAAGTTTGCCTTCGACCAGGGGCAATTCTTCTGGGACACGGCCGACGCCTACAAGACGCATCCCCATATCAAGCAAGCCCTGAAAAGCATCCCGCGCGAAAAGGTGACGATTCTGACCAAGACCGATGTGCGCGGCTCGGCCGCCGACATGCAGGTCGCCCTGGATCGTTACCGGCAGGAACTGGGGACGGATTACATTGACATCGTGCTGCTGCACGGGATGAGCAGGCCCAACTGGACGACGGAAATGAAGCCGGTGATGGACGTGCTTTCGGAAGCGAAAGAGAAGGGCATCATACGCACCCACGGCGCATCCATTCATTCGCTCGACGCGATGAAGCTGGCCGCCAGGGCGCCCTGGTGCGCGGTGCACCTGCAGGGCATCAATCATGCCGGCATCAGGATGGACTCGACCAACGTGGCTGAGGTGGTAGCGGTGCTGCGGGAGTCGAAAGCGAACGGCAAAGGCATCCTGGGCATGAAGATCCTCGGCGAGGGCCGCCTGCGGGACCAGATCGACAAGACCCTGGGCTTCGTGCTGGGGCTCGATTGCCTGGATTGCTTCACCATCGGCGCGGCGAACAGGGACGAGCTGGCGGACCTGATCAAGCGTATACCGGCGGCGAGCGCGGCGTAAGAACCCGTCTGGGTAAAAGAGAAACGGGCAAGCTAAAGCATGCCCCACCTATGAATCATTCGCGGTGCTTCCGGGTGGCCGCCCTGCTTGGCGCGGCCCTTTCCGCCGCTGCGCAACCGAAGCCGCTGTCGTCTTTTGACGCCCAGGTGAAACCGCTGCTGGCGCGGATGACGCTGGCGGAAAAAATCGGGCAGATGACGCAACCCGATCAGGAGTCCATCAAGGATCTGGCGGACATCGAAACTTATTTCGTCGGCTCGATTCTGAGCGGCGGCTCCTCCGACCCCAAAGAGGGCAACAGCTTGCAGGCGTGGACCGACCTCTACGACCGGCTGCAGCGGCACACGGCGAACACGCGGCTCAAGATCCCGATCCTGTATGGCATCGACGCGGTGCACGGGCACAACAACGTGCTGGGCGCGGTCATCTTCCCGCAAAACATCGGGATGGGATGCACGCGCAACGCCGCGCTGGTGGAAAAGGAGGAGCGCGTCACCGCCGAGGAAGTTCGCGCCACCGGCATCCAGTGGGTGTTTGCGCCGTGCGTCACGGTGCCGCAGGATATACGTTGGGGCCGCACCTACGAAGGTTTCTCCGAAGACCCGCAACTGGTGAAGGAAATGGCCTCAGCGGCGGTGCGCGGCTTCCAGGGAACGGACCTGGCCAACCCGCTCTCCGTGCTGGCCTGCGCCAAACACTATGTGGGCGACGGCGGCACCGCGAACGGCTCGGCGCACGGGGGCCGGGGCCTGGATCAGGGCGATACGCGCGTCGATGAAGCCACCCTGCGCCGCATTCACCTGCAAGGATACATTGCGGCGATCCAGGCCGGAGTGGGGTCCATCATGCCCTCCTACAGCAGTTGGAACGGGGTGAAAGTCTCGGGCAACAAGCACCTGCTCACGGAGATTCTGAAGCAGGAACTGGGCTTCCAGGGATTTCTGATTTCCGACTACAACGCCATCGACTAGGTGGACGGAGACTACAAGAAGGCTATCGGAATCTCGATCAACGCCGGCATGGACATGGCCATGGTGCCGAGCAGATACAAGGAGTACATCGCCAACCTGAAGCAACTGGTGGACGAGGGTGTGGTGCCGATGGCGCGCATCGACGACGCGGTGACGCGCATTCTGCGCGTGAAATTTGCGATGGGCCTGATGGACCAGAACCGGTCGCAACTGGCCGACCGCGGGTTGCACAAGACGTTCGGCTCGGCCGAGCATCGTGCGGTGGCCAGGGAAGCCGTGCGCCAGTCGCTGGTGCTGTTGAAGAACCGGAATCGGGTTCTGCCGCTGAAGAAGACTGCGGCGCGCATCCACGTGGGTGGCAAGAGCGCGGACGACCTCGGCAACCAATGCGGCGGCTGGACCATCGACTGGCAGGGCAAGAGCGGAGAAGTCACGCCGGGCGGCACCACGGTGCTGGCGGCCATCAAGCAGGCGGTCTCCAAGGGCACCCAGGTCACCTTTTCGAAGGACGGCACGGGCGCCGCCGGCGCCACCGTCGGGGTAGTGGTGATCGGCGAGCGGCCCTACGCCGAAGGGAACGGCGACCGCACCGATCTGGCATTGGCTCAAGAGGACGTGGATGCGGTTGCCAACATGAAGGCGGCGGGGATTCCGGTGGTGGTGATCCTCTACTCCGGCCGCCCCATGATCCTCGGCGGCGTGCTGGACAAAGCCGATGCCGTGGTGGCCGCCTGGCTGCCGGGCACCGAGGGCGAAGGAATTGCGGACGTGCTCTTCGGCGACTTCAAGCCTACGGGGAAACTCTCGTTCGCCTGGCCGCGCTCCATGGCGCAGGTGGCCAAGCACCCCGGAGACAAGGGTTACGACCCGCTGTTTGCGTTGGGGTACGGGCTGAGTTACTAATAAAGGGGTCAGACGCATTTTTCGGATTCAAAAATGCGTCTGACCCCTTTTTCCTATGAAAACGTACTGGTTCGCCATCTTGGTGTGTATGGCCGTGGCGCCGTTGTGCCGGGCGGCTTCCGATCTCGATGCGTTCGAGCGCAATGCGGCCCGCGCCAAGCAACTGGGCGCCACCCACATCGTGATTACGGAGGACCTTCCTCCGGCGCTGTGGGAGATGGATGTGCCGGGCGACCCCTACCCGGCCTGGTACATGTATCACCCCGGCCTGCTGAAGATCTTTCCGCCGGCTGCCCTGGAGAAGTACATCGATCGCGACTACGCGGAAAGAGTGGCGGCCCTGCTGCAGGCGCGCTGCGAAGTGCTGCGGCGGCTGGGTTTGAAGGCCGCCTACACGGCCAACGAACCGCACGTGCTGCCGGAGGCGTTCTTCGCCGATCACCCCGATTTGCGCGGCCCGCGCGTGGACCACGCCAATCGCTCACGCACCGCCCGCTTTGCGCCGTGCGTGGACCAGCCGGCCACGCTGGCGCTCTATCGGGAGGCTTTGCAGAAACTGCTGAAGCGGCTGCCCGAAGTGGAGGTTTTTTCCTTCACCACCACCGACGCGGGTTCGGGCCTATGCTGGACGCCGGCCCTCTATCCCGGGTTGAACGGACCGACCTTCTGCCAGCGCCGCCCCATGGAAGATCGCGTGGCGGGCTTCCTCACCGCGCTCCACGATGCCGCCGGGCAGATGGGCCGGCAGATCAGCGTGGACCTGGTGGAGATTGCGCCCCGCCAGTGGATGATTCCGACCTTCGACCATCCCGAGCTGATCGCGCGCAAGCTGCCCGCCGGGATGGCGGTAAATCATCTCGAAGGTCCCGACGGCCACCGCGTCGCCATTCGGCGATTCGGCGGAGGAGCGGGCGAATTCGCGCCGGTTTTGGGGGTGCCGCGGCCCATCGCCACGATGCGCGCCTTGATGGCCGGCGGGCGCGCGCCCAGCACCAAATTCGTGGTTTCCGTGGGCGACACCGTGGGCGCCGACTTCAATTTCAAGGTGCTCGAAGCATTCCGCAAGGCCGGACCGCGCAACGAAGTGGACCTATGGACGACGCTTCACGAGTTGGCGAGCCAGACCGCCGGCAAGGATAAGGCCGACGACCTACTCTCCCTGTGGATGGCCACCGACGAAGCCGAACGCTACCTGGGAACGTTGAACTTCGGTGCGGTACTGACCATGGGCGGAATCCTGGGGCGGTGGGTAAACCGCCCGCTGGTGCCGTTCCCGGAAAACCTGACGAACGACGAGAAGAGCTACTACCGCCCGTTCCTCTTCCAGGCCAAGGGCGAAGAACAGGCTGACGACCTGATCGATATTCAGGCCATGCGCATGTACGAAGGCTGGGGCGCGCGGCTACTGGTGCAGAATATCATTGAGAAGGTAACGGGCAGCCTGAGCCGCGCGGAGGCCGTGGCCCAGCGCCTGCGCGAGGGTTCCGGTTCGCCGGGCGATTGGGAGTTGCTGGGCCAGCGGCTGGCCGCGCTCCAGTGCCTGGTGCGCGGCGTCGACGATAATGTCGAGTATCAGGCGCAACTCGACCGCGTGAAGGCCCTGGGAGCGAAGCCCGATCCGAACCCGGTGCTGGGCGCGCAGAGCGGCTGGGACCGCACCGACCTGATGCGCCTGGCGCGCACTGAAATCGACAACGCCATGCGGCTGCGGCAGTTGTTGCTGTCGGCCAAGGGGCCGCTGCTCGACCTGGCGCCGACGCCCGCCGAGGAAACCATTCGCCGGCTGGGTCCCGATCTGCCTGCGCAGCTCAAGCGCAAGATGGACATCATGAACGCGCACTGGGAAGATTACAAGCGGCTTTTCACTACGCCCAATCCGTAGGGAGGGTCGCGCCCCGCGATCAAGCCACCTTCGGCTGCACTTCGCGTTCGATTCTTCTGAGTTTCTCCCGGCGCGCCATGCGCAGGTCGTAATCGGCCTGGAGTCCCACCCAAAACTCCGCGCTCGTCCCAAGGAACCGGCCCAGCCGGAGCGCTGTATCGGCGGTGATTCCACGGCGGCCGCGAACGATCTCATTCAGGCGTGAGGCGTCCACCGCAAGCGCCTTGGCAAGCTGGTTGACGCTCATGTCGAGCGGTACCAGCACATCTTCCCGGATCGTCTCGCCGGGATGAATGGGTGACAATAATTTGGGCACCTTTCTCCTCCTCTCAGGTTCGCGGTCTAATGGTAATCCACGATCTCCACGTCGGCTGCCTCTCCTTCAGACCAGGTGAAACAAACTCGAAACCGATCATTGACCCGGATGCTGTACTGCCCGGCACGATCTCCTCTGAGCGCTTCCAGCCGGTTCCCGGGAAGGGCCAGGTCGCGAAGGCTCCGCGCCTGATGCAGTTGGTACAGCTTGCGCCGGGCCGTCCGTTCGATGCCCTGCAGCCGGTCGGAGAACTGGTCGCGGAATAGCTTCTCGGCCTCGGGGTCTCGAAACGACCGAATCATCGACTCAAGTCCAGCTTATAGCGTTTGGCGCTAAACGTCAAATTTCGGATAGTGCGCTAAATGTCTGTGCTTGGCTGGCCGGACTCATTTTGTTCCATCAACTATTTTCACTTTCGCCTGACGGATCAGGGCTTCGGGCCGCTGGCGATGCTGCTCAAGCAGACGGCCATCCAGGAAATGGGGCACGTCGAGTTGCTGGCCGAGCGGATTCTGTTCCTGAAGGGCGACGTGGAGATAATTCCAGCGGGCCCCATCGAGAAGATTGTCGAACCGGAGTCCATTCTGGTCAAGGCCATGGCCATGGAAGACGGGAGCGCCCGGGATTACAACGCGGCGGCGCTCAAGTGCGAGGCCAACGCGGATTCCGCGTCCAAACAGCTTTTCGAGCAACCGGTGAACGACGAGGAACGCCACTTCGACCAGTACGAGAAGCAGCGCGAAAACATCAAGAGGGTGAAAATGTCGCAGGCTGAATTCTCGCGGGCGTATGGCATCAGCAAACGCGCGCTGCAAGAGCGGGAGCAAGGCGGCCGTCAGCCAGACTCGGCGGCACGCGCGTACCTCACCGTCATCGCGAGAAAGCCCGACGTAGTGCGGCGGGCACTGGACAACCCCGCCAGCGGCAAGACCGCCAGCGCTACTCGTGCCGCAGCGCAACCGCCGGGTCGACGCGCAGGGCGCGGGCGGTGGGCGCCAACGTCGCCAGGCCAGCGACCAGCGCCAACACGCAGGCCACGGCCACGAAGTTCATGGGATCGGCCGGACGCACCTCCGGGACCAGGAACATCGATAGCGGGCGCACCGCAACCGCGGCAACCGCGAGGCCGATTACCATTCCGGCCGTTACCAACCTGAGGCTTTGGCCCACCACCATCGCAAAAACGTTGCCGGGAGTGGCGCCCAACGCGACACGAATACCGATCTCGCGCATGCGCTGCTGGGTGGCGTACAGCAGAACTCCATAGAGTCCGATGGAAGCGAGCATCAATCCGAACAGCGCCATGGATCCCAGGATCGCGGCTCCCAGGCGGCTCGGCAGCAACGCGCCCGCGAAGATCTCGCCCATGGTGTGGGTTTCCACCGCGGCCGCCGCGTCCAGGCCCGCGAGCGTTTCGTTCACCTTGCGGGCGATGGTTTCCGGCGCGCCCCTGGTGCGCACTATGAAGTGCGCAAACGCCGAATGGTTTTGCTGGAAATAGGGCTCATACAGCGCCATGGCGTTGTCTTCTCCCAGGGTGGCGTACTTACAATTGCGCGCTATGCCCACGATCGTAGTGTCGCGATTGTTCGGAAATCGAAGGATGTGACCCACGGGGTTGGTGTTTCCGAACAATCGCCGCGCCAGGTTCTCATTCAGAATCACGACTTCGGGCGCCCCGATACGGTCCGAATCCGCGAAAGCGCGGCCTTGCAGAATGGGAATCCCCATGACCCGGAAGTAATCCGGCCCGACGGCGTTGGAGTTGTACTCGACGCGCACGGTGCGGCTGCCCGCGTCCGGCCGGAACCGGCCGCCGGGCCGGTTGAATGCCAGGAATGGGTTCAGGGGCACAGCGGACGCCGGCGAGGCCGCCTCAACTCCCGGCAGCGCACGCAGGCGTTCCAACGCGGTATCCACCAGGGAGGCGAATCTCTGCGGCGTATAGGGTCCCCCCACGGTCTGGAAGATAGCGGTCACCGTATGGCTGGTGTCGAAACCCGCGTTGAACGAGGTGGCGTACATCAGGTTGCGGAGGAACAGCAGCCCCGCGCTGAGCAGCAGGATGGATACCGCCAGTTGCCCGATCACCAGCGCGTTGCGCAGCGTATAGCCCGCCGGTCCGGTCTCCCGGCCGCCCTCTTTGAGCGCGCCGCCGATTCCCGTGCGCGTGCCCTTCAATGCGGGCACAAGCCCGGTGGCCAGCGTCACCACGAAGGTGAGCGCCACCGAGTAGACCAGCAGCATGCGGTCCGGTTGAATCAGCAGCTCGATGGGCAGCGGCGTGGGGATGTGAACACCGCTCAACAGCCTGGTGAGCCAAAGGTTGAGCAGCAGGCCGGCGCCCGTTCCGAGCAAGGCCAGCAACAGGCTCTCCGCCAGCAACTGCCGGACCAGCCGGCCCCGGCTGCCGCCGAGCGACATCCGGATGGCGAACTCGCGCGAACGGGTGAAGGCTCGCGCCAGCAGCAGGCTGGACACGTTGGCGCACGCGATCAGCACCACAATCGCCGTCACGACCACCAACATGCCGAAGAACGCCACCGCCGATATCGCGGCCCGACCGTTTTCTTCAAGACGCTCCACTCCGCCAACCGCGGAAAGCCGGACCTCCTTCGCCCATTTGCGATTGACATCCGGGTACACGCGATCCAGTTCGCGGCAGATCGGCTGGAGGCGGGCATAGGCCGCCTGGCGCGTCATCCCGCGCGGCAGCCGCGCATAGAGCATGACCTCGATGGGATCCTTGGTCAGGTACAGGTCGGGCGTGAAACCGAATCCGGCCAACATGCGGTGGTCCCGTGGCAATACTCCGACCACGGTGTACGGTTTGCCGTCCAACTCCAGTGTGCGGCCGACTACGTTCGGATCGCCGCCCAGGTGTTTGGTCCAGAACCCGTGCGTAACCACTGCCACATCGGATTCGCCGCGCTCGATGGGCCGCCCCATGGCGACTGGAATTCCCACCACCTCGAAGAAGTTGCCGGTGACGCGGGTGCCCGCCAGGCGATACGAACGGTTGCCGTCGCGCCAGTTCACCACCATCTGGATGTTCATCCCGGCGAGCCCGTCGAATGCGTGCGCGTCCTCCAGGAAACGATACTGCGGCATGGGGATCCAAGTGTTACCGCTCACTGAAATCTGCACCAGCGACTGCGGATCGCGGCAGGAGGGTTCGCTGAAGAGCGCTTCCCTGGCGACGCTGAAGATGGTGGTGTTGGCGCCGATTCCCAAAGCTAGCGAGCCAACGGCCGCCAGCGTCAGCGCACGATTCCGCCGCAACGCGCGCGCCGCATAGCGGAGATCGGAGGCGAGGTCTTCCAGCCAGCGCATTTGCCATGCCGAGCGTGTCTCTTCCCGGCTCCGCAGCGTGGAACCGAACTCCCGGCGCGCTTGCCGCAGGGCATCGGCGCCGGTGAGGCCGGCCTGTTCCAGCTCGTCCGCGCGGGCCTGGATGTGAAACCGCACCTCTTCCTCGAGTTCCTTGTCGAACCGCGAACGCCGGAACAGCCAGGCGAGGCGGTTGCCGATTTCATTCCAGAACGCCATGGGAATCTCCGTTCAGGCGGTGCGCATCACCATCTGGATGGCGCGCACCAGGCGATCGAATTCGCCCGCTTCCTTGTCGAGTTGCTTGCGGCCCTCCGGTGTCAGCCGGTAGAAGCGGGCCTTGCGATGGTTCTCGGAAACGCCCCACTCGGAGGTCAGCCATCCCTTGACCAACATGCGGTTGAGCGCGGGATACAGGGATCCGTCCTCGATCCGGAGGCCCTCGCGGGAAGCGTCCTTGATGCGCTTGACGATGGCGTATCCGTGCAGCGGGCCGTGGCTCAGGGTCCGCAGGATCAGTAAGTAGAGCGTGCCGGGGAGCAGTTCCGGGATGGGATTCAACTCCATTTTTTCCCTGTCCAGACTAGGTATAAAGCAGATGCGAAGGAATGTCAAGGCGTTTCATGGGGGTAGTACCGCAAGCGCTTGATTTCTTCCCCGGTCGACTTTTGGAAGGCCAGCCCGCTAACCTCCGGGGCCCGCGCCTGGAAAAACTCCGGCGCGCCGCGCGCGACTGCGAGCGGCGCCGGCGCTGCGCCGCGTCCTCCAGTTGCTGCGC
>JBAWDI010000994.1:0-5959 GCA_049590695.1 Bryobacteraceae bacterium | reverse complement strand
GTTTGTTGGGTGCGGACGGGATACAGATGGAAAATGCGTCTGACCCCTTTTTCTTCACGCGGGGCAGCCTCGCCGGCCGCGACCAGCGCGAAAGCCACAATGGTCTGGCCGCGCGCGCCAGTGGTCCGCTCCAGTTCATCCGACAAGCGGGATTCCATGCCCTGGGGATCGATTTCGACCTGGCAAGCGGCAATTTCTTCGTCGCTGGCGCCCTGGAAACATAACTCGCATACGCCCACGGCCTGGGAGCCGCAGCGCACCGGCGGGCCGAAAATGCGGCAGGTGATGGGGCGCGCCGCATAAAGGTCGCAGGTGCCGGTGGCCGGGTCGAGCGCCGGACAGGGCTGGTCATCCGCCAGCGCGGCGAACTGCGCCTCGGCCTCTTCGTCTTCCCCCAGCACGCCGGTGGCGGGGTCGCCGGGGAAATCGGGCCATATCCGGGCTACCGCCTGGCGAGCTCGCTCGCGGACATGGGCGGCGCGCTGGCGGTCGCGCGATTCGAGCTTCGCCAGCCCCTCTCGCAACCGGCGGGCGTCAAGCTGGGTGATGGGGAAGGGTCCCATGCAGCATTCGGTGCAGCCGGGCCGGCAGACCAGCCAAGCCCCGCTTTTGCGCGCGGCCTCGGCCAGTGCGGCATCCACGATTTGGATGAGGGCCTGGTCGCCGGACATGCTACGAGAATAACGCAAGGGCGCGCAGGTCGAACAGTCAAATGGCGACTTTTATCATGTCAGCCCGCGCCGCCCGCAGATCGCCAATTCCTCGGGGTTAATCATTGGGCCTCCTGGGGCAATCCGTAAAGTGCTTCCGCATCTGGCTGGCGGTCATTATGTACACCGATCCGTCGCCAAGGCGCACCAGCGGGAAAGAACCCCGGTCCAGTACCGGAAGGACGGCCATCAGACCCGGAAATCCCAGCTATCCACGTCGCAACTCTCCTGTACCGATGCTGGCAACCGTCGCCGGGGTCAAACAGCCCAGGGATAATAAGCGCCCGCACCCCCGCGCCGTGCCATGTTACCATCGTTTTTCTTCGAGGCTTATCGCTTGCGCAAGGTCCCCCTCATCGAATCGCTGCGGATTATCGGGCGAGGGTCGCTGAACTGGATCGCCGAACGCCCCATCGTGGTTTCGTTCGAGGTGACGGACGCCTGCACGTGCTTCTGCAAGCACTGCGACCACGGCGGGCCGCGCGACGAATCGCGCAATCTGAAGCCCGCCGAATACCGCCGCTACATGGAGGCGCTGCGCCCGTGCGTGGTGCAGGTCTCGGGCGGCGAGCCGCTGCTGCGCGAGGACGTGGTCGAGATTGTCCGCAACATCAAGGGCGGGTCGAAGCTGCCGTACACCATCCTGGTTTCCAACTGGTCGCTCATGACCCAGGAGAAATACCTGGCGCTGCGCGACGCCGGCATCCACCAGTTCTCCGTCAGCCTCGATTTCCCCGATGAACGGCACGACGAATTCCGCGCCTATCCGGGCCTCTACCGGCATCTCGAAGACCTGATTCCGCGGCTGGCGAAGCTGGGGCACGACGACATCGTGCTCAACAGTTGCATCACCCGCGAGAACGTAGGCGAGATCGGCGCCATTGCCGACAAAGCCCGCGAGTGGGGCGTCAATCTGTGTTACAGCGCGTACTCGGCGCGGCGCACCGGCTGTCGGGAATACTTCCTCAACACGCCCGAACAGCTTGTGCAATTGAACGCGCAACTGGACAGGGTGGAGGCGGGCCGCGACCGGACCAACTGGATCGTCAACTCGCCCTCCACGCTCGAAGCCACGCGCCGCTACTTCGCCAACGGCGGGACCCCGGGCTGCACGGCCGGCCTGCGCTTCCTAGTGGTGACGGCCGACGGCGCGTTGCAGCCGTGTTCCATGCAGTTCCACCGCTACCCGCTCGAAGATCGCACCCGCATGATCCGCGAATTCACCAGCCGGAACCAGTGCGACGAGTGCTACGTGTCCATCCGCTCCTACCTGGACAAGAGCTTTCGGCAATTGCTGTGGGAGAACGTGAGCGGGTTCTTCTCGTTCAGTTCAAGCGGAAAATGATCGAGACAGGATTGACAACGCAAATACTACTGCTTGGCGCGGGTCTGTTCTTCGGCTCCGCCGTTACCGCGAATGCCCAGATTCCGCTCGCGACCGGCAGCGGCGTGACCGTTCTTCCCGAGCCCCAAGGACCGTTCTTCGATATTACGGCGTACGGCGCGGCGCCGGGCGGAGCGGCGCTGACGAATCAGGCGGCAATCAACAACGCCATCGCCGCGGCCGGGGGTGGAACAGTGCTCATTCCGGCCGGGACATTTAAGACCTACAGTATCCACCTACAGAGCAACGTCGGCTTGCATTTTGAATCGAACCATTCGATCATCCAGGCGGCCATACAGGGAACCGGCCCAGGCCAGGATGGAGGCTATTACGACGCCCCCGAGGTGAACCTCTACGTCGGTCTTCAGGACGAGGGCCACAGCCACTGGCAGAACAGTCTGATTTGGGGCATCGGCCTCGAAAACGTCATGATCTCCGGCCCGGGCCTGATTGACGGAAGCTATATTGACGCCAGCGGTAACACAGTTCAGGTCCTTGTCACCACCGACGTGAGCGAAGTCACCACGAGGACTTCCGCCGGAACCGCGGGACAGGCCAACAAGGCCATCGCACTCGAAAACTGCACCAATGTTGTATTTCGCGATTTTGCCATCAAGAATGGGGGACATTTCGGCATTCTCGGCACCGGCGTGAATAACTGGACAATCGACGGGATTATCATCGATACCGACCGCGACGCGCTCGACATCGATAACTCCCAAAACGTGACTGTTAGAAACTCCGTATTCAATTCCATCCAGGATGACGCGCTGGTTCTCAAAGCCTCATTCGCCCTCGGCACATTCACACCCACCAGAAACGTGCTCCTTGAGAACGATATCGTCAGCGGTTACGAGGCGGGGTCAGTGCTCAGTGGAGCCTACGCGCAGGGACAGCTCACGCCCATGACCGGGCGGGTCAAGTTAGGGACCGAAGCAACCGGCGGTTTCGACACCATCACGATCCGGAATATCGTATTTGACCGTTGCGCCGGCTTTGCCATCGAATCGGTGGATGGCGCCGTACTCAAGAACATCGTATTTACCGATTCCACGATGAACGATGTCTATACGCCGATATTCATTCGGCTCGGCGATCGGGGCCGCACACCGGTCACCGGTATCGGCACCAGCCAGACCGTGAGCCCCGCTAACAACGTCCGCCTGGACAACACACTCTATGTCCTTCCCAATCTGCCTGCTCAGTATGGGTACTTCCCCGCGAGCCGGTACTCTCCCTCGTATACCCAGAATCTCTCAGTTCCAATTGGCGGCGAGACTAACATAGGGAGCGTTGTGTCTCAAACCGCTCCGACCAATCTAAACTCATATCAGACTTGTGCCGGATGTGCGACGAATCCCGCGGATGCCGACGCGATTGGCACGGGAGCTCAAGCGAACGGCAGCTTCGCGGATGTCGGTAATATCAGCATCAGCAACCTAATTGTGACGGATGCGGACCCGCGCTACCCCATTATTCTCGCCGGTCTCGAGGGCCACCCGATCCATGATGTGAACCTCAGTAATGTCTCGGTACAGTATCGGGGCGGTCTGACATTACAGCAGGCGGCCGAGAACCGGGCTCTGAGCTCGACCTGGCGCTACTATGCGTACACCGGTAACGGCACGACCCTGTCATCCGGGTCGATTTCGTGGTTCGGCGGTTCCTCCAACGAAGGGAACCTTCCGCGAATCGGTTGGGACCCCGCCGCGAACGGCGGAGCCGGAGGATGGGCTCAAGATCCCTACAACATCCCGGAGTTGCCATTCCTGTATCCCGAAAACGTCATGTTTGGTCCTCTGCCCGCGTACGGTATCTGGGCCCGGCATGTCACGGGCCTGACCGTAAGCAACGTGAGTCTCAGCTTCCTGGCGGAGGATACACGTCCCGCGGTTGTGTTGGACGATGTCGGCAACTCGGTGTTCGAGAACTTCACGGCAGACGCCGCATCCGGCGTCCCGGTTTTCGTGGAGGTAACGAATACCAAAAAGAGGCCGGCGGAGTTGGAGTATGTTCAATACCAGCCGTATTCAACCGATACCGTCGCAAGTGTGACGTTACCGCCGGGCTTGGCTGTGCAACTGGCGACCGTCAACCGCCCAGCACCGGGTACGCCCGCGGATAACCTGTACGCGTATCCGACAGTTCCGAGCGCGGCCCATCCATACTCATACAGTGTCGCCAATGCAAGTTATCCCTTGCCGGTGACGGTGTATCGGCCATTCTTCGGCACTGCTACACCTAGTCGTTTCTATCGCGCCACGGTCGGACAGCAGTTGCAGTTCACGGTGCAGGCTTACAGTCCCGCCTCCGGCAGTGAAACAGCGGCCGCCCAAACGGGGCTGATTTATTCCACCGGCGCCCTGCCGAGCGGCACCAACTTCGATTCACAAGTGTTCACCTGGACGCCCACCCAAGTTGGTGTTCATCAGGTGCAATTCATAGTTAGCGACGGCGTGATACCGGAGAGCAAGACAGTCACTATCAGTGTTGGCAATCCGAATCTGCCCGTAGCCAACCCCGGCCAGAGCCGTATAGCTCGTTTGGGAAGCCTGGTGACTCTCGACGGTTCCGGGAGCCAGGACGCCGCCGGCACTGCGCCTCAGTTGCCGGCGTGGTGGACACTGAGTTTTGCCTGGACGCAGACCGAGGGACCGGCGGTCGCGCTGGGCAGCGGCGGCGCCACCGCTATGATGCCGACCTTTGTCCCGACGGTGGCCGGAAGCTACACGTTCCAGTTGGTGGTGAACGACGGGCCGGCGTTCAGCGCCCCAGCGTCGGTCACCATCATGGTTCCGATTCTCAGGCAAAGAAAGAGGGGAGTCCGCTCATTCAGTTCAAGCGGAAAATGACGCTGATGGTAGCCACCAGTTCCACCGGTTCGCCGTCCAGCAGCGTGGGTTCGTAGACCCACTGGCGGACCGCTTCCAGCGCGGAGGTCGCCAGCAGCGGGCTGCCGCGCAGCAGTTTCAGTTGGCGGATGCGGCCGTCGGTGGCGATGATTCCCACCAGCTCCACCACGCCTGAGACGCGCATCTGCCGCGCCAGTGGCGGATACTGCGGCTCCACGCAATGGATCAGCCGGGCCATCTTGACTCTGCCGCCCACCATGACCTGCTTCGGCGCCGCGGGAACGGGTTTCGCCACTACGGCAGGCGCCGCTTCGATAACCGGCGCCGGCGGCGCAAGGTCCGGGATACTTGTCGGCATCCCGCCGGGAACGCCATTCCGCTCGCCAGTCCCGATGCCTCCCGGAACGCCGTAGCCCGGGGCTGCAAGCGGCTCATCGACGATGACCGCCGCCGTCGGGGGAATAGTGGTGGGCGCGGTCAGCCGCCCCGGCACGGTTTGCAGGCGCTCCACCGGTGGCCGCGCGGGACGTGGCTTGGCGGCATTCCCGGCGGCCGGCGGGGGTGGTGGCGCCATCGGGAGAAGCCACGCCATAATCGCCCGCGAATGCGGAAGAGCTTGTGGCGAGACGAGCGGCGCCAGTGCGGCGCAGGCCAGCAACAGCGCCTCCCCGCTGAGACCCAGACAGGTGCTCCACAGACGTTTCGTCGCAAAACCGCCGGCCAGTGCCTCTTGCTCGAACATTGTGTTGCCTCCTTTCTTCGCCGCCCGGACACACTACGCCTCTCGACGTGGAATGGGAAGAAGCCTCAGTCGCGAGTGCGTCCGGGTGTTGACATCGCGGTCAACCTCCACCCGAATAGACACCAGTATCCGCGAAGAAGTTCCGGTGCATGATGGAAGTGTGCAACTGCCAGATGGTGTCAAGCACATGATCGAGGAGCGGGCCGAAGCGGTGGGGTTTCGGGCGGTCAAACAGGCGGCGTCGGCGATGTCGGCGGCCTACCGCGAGAGC
>JBAWDI010000993.1:0-2751 GCA_049590695.1 Bryobacteraceae bacterium | reverse complement strand
CGAAGTAGACGATGCGCAGCGCGGCGGCACGCTCGATGCGGCCGGCGTCGGGTTCCAGTTCGCCGGCCAGCAGGCGCAGAAGCGTGGTTTTGCCAACGCCGTTGCGGCCCAGCAGGCCTAGGCGCGCGCCGGGCGTGAGGGTAAAGCTCAGGTCGCGAAAGAGCGTACGGCCGCCGAGCGACTTGGCGGTATTCTCGACGGAGACGAGGCGCTTGGTGCGGCGATCGGTGGCGGTGAAATCGATCTGCGCCACGCCCTTCACAGAACGCGATTCCAAATCGGACAATTCGCGCATCAGGCGGCCGGCTTCATCGACGCGGGCGCGCGATTTGCCGGTGCGCGCCTTGGGACCGCGGCGGAGCCACTCCACTTCGCGCCGGACCACGTTGGCGAGCGATTCCTGGCGGCTGGATTGCGCCAGCAGAAACGCTTCCTTGGTCTCGAGGAAGTGGCTGTAGCCGCCTTCGACGCGGAAGATGCCTTCGGGATAGACACGGTCGATTTCGGCCATGTCGTTGACCACGTTGTCGAGAAAGTAGCGGTCGTGGCTCACCACCACGCTGGCGAAGGAGGCCGTGGCGAGCAGCTTTTCGAGCCAGAGAATACCTTCCAAATCGAGATGGTTGGTGGGTTCGTCGAGGAACAGCAGGTCGGGCTCGCGGGCCAGTTCGCGGGCAATGGCGAGGCGGCGAAGCCAGCCGCCGGAGAGCGACTCGGTGAGCGCGGCACCATCGCTAAAGCCCGCGCGGCCCAGGGTGATGTTGATGCGCGCGGCGCGTTCGTGACGGTCGAGACGCTCCCCGGCGATGGCCTCGGCGACGATGTCGGCGGCCGCGCGGCCGGCGGGAAAAGCAACCTGCTGCGGCACGTAGCCGATGCGGGTGTTGCGGCGCATGGAAATGGAGCCCGAATCCGGCTCGAGCTGGCCGGAGAGAATCCGCAGCAGGGTGGATTTCCCTGCCCCGTTGGGACCGATCAGGCCGAGGCGCTCCCCTTCGGAAATGCCCAGCGAGATGTTCTCGAACAAGGGGCGCGAGCCGAAGGTCTTGGAGATGGAGGTACAGCTTTCGAGCAGGGCCATCTATTCGTATCTCAGCGCGTCGACGGGATCGAGCTGCGCGGCCTTGACCGCCGGCCAGACGCCGAAGAAGACGCCGATCGCCACCGAAACCGTGAACCCGGTCACCAGGGCCCAGGCGGGCACCACGGAAGGCAGAGAAGGCACCAGCGCGCCTACCAGCATGGTGATGAGGATGGAGACGGCTATCCCCAGCAGGCCGCCGGCGCCGGTGAGCGTCATAGCTTCGACGAGGAACTGGCCGATGATGTCGCGGCGGCGCGCGCCGACGGCCTTGCGGACGCCGATTTCGCGGGTGCGCTCGGTGACGGAGACCAGCATGATGTTCATGACGCCGATACCGCCCACCAGCAGACCCAAACCCGAGATCGCGATGGCCACCAGGCCGATGAGGCTGGTGATGTTGTCGAACTGCTGGATGATCTGGTCGGGGGTGGAGATGGCGAAATCGTCTTCGGCGCCAGTGGACAGACGGCGGATGCGGCGCATGACGCCTTCCACCTCCTGGAAAGCCCCCTCGCGCATGCCGGGCCGGGCCTTGGCGATGATCATGAAACGGTCCACCTGCGGGTAACGGCTTCGGGCGGTGCGCAGTGGGATGTCGATTTCGTCGTCCTGGCCGTTCTCGCCGAAGAATCCGCCCTTGGCCTTGGCGTAGACGCCGGCGACGGTGTACTCGGCGCCATCCATCATGAAGGTGCGATCCACGGCATGTCCGTCGGGGAAAAGGGCGTCGGCCACGCTAGAGCCGATGACGGCCACGTGGGCGCTGCGCTGGTCTTCCTCGGGGGTGAAGAAGCGGCCCGAAGCCAGATCGCGCGGCGAAATCTCGATCATGTTGGGAGACAGGCCGGAGACGTTGATGGTGTCGGACTCGTAGCCCGGCACGCGCGCGGTGATGGGGTTGCCGTCCACCACGGGCGGGATGTAGAGCACCAGGCCGACGTCTTCCACGGAACTGCACCAGCGCTTGACGTAATCGGCATACTCGGGCTTGATGGCGCGGCGCTTGCGCTCCTTGAGAGGCGGGTCCATGTTGGGGTCGCCGGAGGTTTTGTAGACGAAGATGTTGTCGGGGCCGAGTTCCTGGAAGAAGGTCACCACGCCCTGGCGCAAACCGGTGAGCAGCGAAGCCACCGTCACCACGGTGGTAATGCCGATGACGATGCCCAGGATGGTGAGCAGGGACCGGAATCGGTGGGTCCACACCGCGCCGACGGCCACGTGCATGTTCTCCGCTGCGCTGATGTTCACGGTTCACTCCGCACGAAGGGCCACCACGGGATCGAGCCTGGCCGCGCGCGCCGCCGGATACCAGCCGGAGGCGATGCCCACAATGCTGGAGACGGCCAGCGAGAGCGCGACGTAGCCCAGGGTGATATGAAGCGAAAGGTCGAAGATGCGGCCCAGGAGCATGGTGGCGGCGGCGCCGAGACCGACGCCGCAGGCGCCGCCCATAGTGGCCAGCACCACGGCTTCGATGAGGACCTGCAGCATGACGTCGCCGCGGCGCGCGCCCACCGCTTTGCGGATGCCGATTTCGCGCGTGCGCTCCGTCACGCTGACGAGCATGATGTTCATGATGCCAATGCCGCCAACGATTAAAGAGACGGCGGCAACACCAGCCAACAAAGAACCCATCACACGGGAAGAAGCTGAATCTCTGTCCATCA
>JBAWDI010000992.1:0-8139 GCA_049590695.1 Bryobacteraceae bacterium | reverse complement strand
CTTGCGAGTGGCTGCTGGGCGAGCCGCGCGAGATCGTCCTGGTCGGCGACCGGGACGACGCCGGCACTCAGGCGCTTCTCCGCACGCTCCATTCCCGCTTCGTTCCCAACCGGGTCATCATGCTGCTGGATTCCCCTGAAACCCGCCGCGCCTTGGCCGCCGGCATTCCCTCGATTGAGTTCATGGAAAAGACCGGCGGCCGCGCCAGCGCCTACGTCTGCCGGAACTACACCTGCCAATTGCCAGCAACCGAATCGGAAAAGCTCGCTGAGTTGATACAATAATGAGGAATTTACTGAACACTACTGGAGGAGATATGGAACGACCAGGCGCAATGACGCTGAAAGGCAACCCCTTCACATTGATCGGCCCCGAGCTCAAGCCCGGCGACGCCGCCCCCGATTTCACCCTGACGGACAACGGCCTGAAGCCCGTCACCCTGAAGGACACGGGCAACCAGGTTCGCATCCTCAGCGTGGTCCCTTCGCTCGACACGCCCGTCTGCGACGCGCAAACCAAGCGATTCAACGACGAGGTGGCCAAGCTTCCGGGCGTCGCCATCCTCGCCGTCAGTATGGACCTGCCGTTCGCTCAAAAGCGCTGGTGCGGCGCGTTCGGCGTCGACAACGTGAAGACGCTCTCCGATCACAGGGACGCCTCCTTCGGGTCGAACTACGGCACCTTGATCAAGGAACTGCGGCTCGAAAGCCGCGCCATTTTCGTCGTGGATGGCCGAAACCAGATCCGCTACGTGGAATACGTGAAGGAAATGACCGATTTCCCCAATTACGAAGCCGCGCTGTCGGCCGCCAGGAGCGCCACGGCGGCGACCACCTGATCAGTGGGGCAAGGCCTCAATGAGCGGGTTCTCTCCCGCGCGGTAGAGAGTCCTCTGGTGCGCGGCGGATTGATCATCGTCGCCGGCGTGCTGACGGGCAATATTCTGGGCTTCGTGCGGGTGGCGCTGACTGCCTACCTGCTCGGCACGCACAGCTTGGCCGATTCGCTCGCCGTGGCCATGGGCCCTCTGGACACGCTGAATTCGGTGCTGATCAACAGCGTGGTCTTCGCCTTCGTGCCCATGCTCACGGCTGCCAGCGGCCCGCGGCGCACGGCGCTCTTTCTGAAGCTGAGCCGCTGCTTTGCGTGGGTCTTCTCAGCCATTGCGGCGGCCGTGGTGCTCACCGCGCCCTGGCTCATGAAAGCGCTGGCGCCGGGCCTCGACCCGCACTACTTCGGAACGGCCGTCAACATCCTGCGCATCTTGTCGCTTTCCACGGTGGCCGCCGGCGTGGCCGCGGTACACTGCGCTCTGTTGTTCACGGACCGCCGTTTTTTGCCCACCGCCTTCTACCAGGCCGCGTTGAACGTGTTCACCATCATCGCCGCGCTGAGCCTGTGGAAGCTCCTGGGCGTGTATGCCTTCGCCATCGGCTATACATTGGGCGCATGTGCGCAGGTGGGCATCGTCTGCTTCGCGGCGCGTTCCGGCCTGGACACTGCCGGCGCGCCGCGCTGCCAGGTCCACTGGCGCGAGATCCTCGCCAAGCCCGCTTTCTTCGTGGTGTATGCCGCCGGCCTGGGGCTCAACATCACGTTTACACGCGCCTATGCCACGCACGCCGGTCCGGGCATGGCCGCGGCGCTGGAGTACTGCATGCGCGGAGTGGGCGTGCCTCTGGCCATCCTGGTGAATCCCATTTCCAATTCGTTGCTGCCCGAGATCGCGCGCTTGCGGAGCCTGCTCCGCCTGCGCGAGGCCTTCCGCCTAATTGACCGGACCATTGCGCTGGCCGCGCTGGTGGTGGTGGCCGGCTGCGGTTTCGCCATCGCCTTCCGCCAGCCGGCCATCGCGCTGATCTTCCAGCGCGGCAACTTCACGGCGGAATCCACCAAGCTGGTGGCCGCGGTCTTCCTGGGACTCGGGCCGAGCCTGATCGGCTGGAGCCTGATCGAGATCACCTCGCGTTCCCTGTTCGCGCTCGACCGTCCCTGGCCCCCGGTGATCGCGGCCCTGATTCCACCGCTGTTCAACGTGACCCTGACGCTGTGGCTCCGCCCCCGCCAGCCGCAACTGATCGGCTTAGGAGCCTCCCTGGGACTACTGGCCGGTTTCGCGGCGCTGTTCGTGACGATGCACGCCAACCGCCGGCGCTGGCTGGCGCAGGGGTAGGGCATGCTTTAGCTTGCCCATCACATGCTTAAGACATGTCGAAGACGATACAGGTCAGAGACGTTCCCGACCGGGTGCGCCGTATTCTGAAAGCGCGAGCCGCGCGCGAGGGCATGAGCCTCTCCGACTTCATCAAGAAGGAACTGGCGCATTCGGCCGGGCAGCCGACCATGCGGGAGTGGCTGGAAAGCACACGGCAAGCGAAACCGATTCCAACCAAACGGAGCGCCGCGCAAATCATTCGCGCATTGCGGGATGCGCAATGATTGTTCTGGACGCCGGGCGACCGTTCCGGCGTCTAACGACGGAGGTTTATCCATGGACGAGGCACTTCGGTTCTCGGAGGCGGTCGCCGGCAAGCTCAGGCATTACGTCCACCGCCTAATCGACCCGCGCAATGGTGAAACGTTCTATGTCGGCAAGGGTATCGGAAACCGCGTTTTTGCGCATGTCAAGGGCGAGCTTGGCGCAGATGCCGACATTCTGGCCGACAAGCTTCAGAGAATTCGAGATCGTTCTGGCGGTTGACCGGGGGCTTGTGATCGGCGTGTTTATCGCTGAACAGTGGCTCCCAGCAACAGTGCAGAATTTCCCTGACAGAGCGGGCCGGCCGGAACGATGGGGGTTTGTCGGTCAGGAGGCCCCGCCGGATGTAGCCGATCTCTACCTGCGCCATCGTCTTCCGGATTATATGCGAAAGCGCGGGGCGGCCAACCCGATCCGGTACGCGGGACGCGCAGTCGCGTGAAACCGGGCTAGAATTGGAACAGGAGGCGGAAGGAACTATGGATTGGTCGGATTGCCCCCTCGTCGAAGTGAAACCCGGCGTGCAACGGGGCCGCCCCGTGCTGAACGGCACCCGTATGCCCGCCGATGACATCGTCGAGAATTGGGAAGCTGGCGTCGATGAACCCGACATCGCGGCCAATTTCCGGTTGCCGATCACGCAGGTGAGAGCGATTCTGTCCTACGCGGCGGCCCATCAAGATGCTCCGCATCCTGTTCGATAAGAACGTTCCTTACTCGCTGAGACGGCACCTGATCGATTATCACGTGCAAACTGCCGCCTGAGAGCGACCGTGCCGGTTGACGCGAAGGGATCATTTCGGGTCTTAAAAGGCGCTATTATCAGGCAATATGAACCCGGATTCCTCACGCAGGAACTTTCTTCGAGCGGGGCTGACCCTCCCTGCCATCGGGCTCGCGGGCGCTCTTCCCGGCGCCGCGTTTCAGACGCCATCGTCTATTCCATACCGGACCCTGGGAAAAACGGGATTGAAAGTTTGCCCGGTCGGGTTTGGCACCGGTTTCACGCCCGAACCCACCGTCATCGCCCGCGCCGTCGATCTTGGTGTCAACTACTTCGATACCGCGAGCGATTACGCCAATGGCAACAGCGAACGCCTGGTGACCCAGGGTCTCAAAGGTGTGCCTCGGGACAAGGTGATCGTGGTCAGCAAGACCCCCGCCAAGACCCGCGGAGTCTTCATGTCCGATCTTGAGGCCAGTCTGAAGAACCTGGCCACAGACCGGATCGATATCTGGCTCCTCCATGGCAAGAGCAAGCCCGAGGAGGTTCCGGACGAGTTGCTGGAAGCCGGCAGCCAGGCTAAGAAGCAGGGGAAGATCCGCTTCTTCGGCGTGAGCACGCACGACCTCAACCTCATGGCGGACCACTTTGTGAAAGCCGGCAACATCGACGCGGTCACCTTCACCTACAACTTCACTATGGGCCAGGGTAGAGACGCGGCCATCGCCAAATTGAGCAAGGCCGGAATCGGCTTGACAGCCATGAAAGTCATGGCCGCGTACGGCGGCGGGCTGCCCAAAATGCCCAAGGGCGGGGGCGAGCCGCCGCCGCAGGCCCTCGAAAATGCCCTCCCCGCGCTCAAGTGGGTGCTGCGCAATCCCATGGTGGCCACCACCATTCCGGGCGTCCGGGACATGGAAATGCTGGAGCTGAACATCAGGGCTCTGCGCGAGAAGTTCACCGCCGGGGATGAGAAGCGGCTAGTGGCTCGCAGCGAGGCGATCCGCCCCTACTACTGCCGCATGTGCTATAGCTGCCGCGGCCAGTGCCCCAAGGGCATGCCGGTGCAGGACCAGCTTCGCATCCTGGCGTACGCGGATTTTTACGGGGATTTCCCCCTGGCCCAGAGGAGTTTTGCCGCCCTGCCGAAAGAGGTAAGGGACCTGCGTTGCGCGGATTGCGCGGAGTGCTCGGTGCGCTGCCCCAACGGCGTCAAGGTGGCCGAACGGCTCATCCGCGCCCAGGAACTGCTGGCGTAGACGCGGCGGCGCACGCCAAAGCGCTCGCCATCGACCACCCGCCGGCCGATGGAAAACAGATGGAAAATGCGTCTGACCCCTTTTTGCTAGAATCTGAGTTCCGTGCCCGGTTTGGCGAGCCGCACTGCAACACAAGGAGGATCTTGGTGGATTTGAGAATGCTCGTTCCACTGGCGGCGCTGCTTCTCGCAGCGTCCGCGCAGGGGCAGCCGCCGGGCCGCAGCGATCCTTCTTTCTCGCAACCGTCGCTCGCTCCCGGCGTGGACTACGTCGTGCCCTCCGAGGCCGATGTCAAAGCCACGCTCGACCGCGTCCGCGACTACTTCGTCCGATCCACTCAGTACCGCATCATCGACACCCGGACGGGACAGCCGATCACGGATTTTTCGCGGCCCATCCGGACCGCCGCACTCGACTCGCGCGGCGGCCAGTTCAACGACTGGGATTATCCCATGGGGGTGGTGCTCGCCGGAATGCTGCTGGCGACGGAGGTGACCGGAGACGCGAGCTATCAGGACTACACGCTCAAGAATTTCGACTTCGTGTTCGACCACCTGGACTACTTCCGCAAGCAGGCAGCCGAATTCGGCCAGCCGCCGCATGGCTTCAACGGGCTGCTGAACATGCGCTCGCTGGACAATTGCGGCGCCATTGGAGCGGCGCTCGTCAAGGCCTACGCCAAGAAGCGGGACCCGCGCTACCGCGCCGCCATCGACGCCATCGCCGATTTCATTGCGCACAAGCAGATGCGCATGCCCGACGGCACGCTGGCCCGGGCGCGCCCGCTGCCGGTCTCACTGTGGATCGACGACGCTTATATGAGCGTCCCGTTCCTGGCGCAGATGGGGCGGCTGACCGGCGACGGAGCCTGGTTCGACGATGCCGCGCGGCAGGTGATCCAGATGTCCCAGCGCCTCCAGGACCCCGCCACCGGCTTGTTCCGCCATTCGTGGTACGAGGGCAACGAACACCCGGCATTCTATTGGGGCCGCGGCGCCGGATGGGGGCTGATGGCCGCCGCGGAACTGCTCAGCGTTCTGCCCGAGGACCATCCCGCCCGCGGCCGCGTGTTGGAGATTTTCCAGCGCGGGGCGCGGGGAGTTGCGTCGGTCGAAAGCGGCGTCGGGATGTGGCACCAACTGCTCGACAAGAACGATAGCTACCTGGAGACCTCGGCGTCGGCCATGTTTACGTTCGCCATCGCGCGCGGAGTCAACCGCGGCTGGCTCTCCGCCGCCTATGCGCCGGTGGCCCAAACCGGGTGGCAAGCAGTCGCAAAGCGCGTGCTTCCCGATGGCCGCATCGAGGGCATCTGCGTCAGCACCACCGCCGCCTACGACGCGGTGTACTACTACAACCGCCCCACCGACCTCGGCGCCATGCAGGGCTACGGCCCGGTGCTGATGGCGGGCGCGGAAGTGATCGCCATGCTCCGCTCGTTCGACATCTCACGCACGCTGAACACGTTTCACTACCGGGCGCGGAAGCCATAGTGCGCTAAAATCGGCGTTCCAGGGGTGAACGTTATGAAACTTCGAATCGTCATCGGTTTGGTTCTGCTGCCCTTGCTCGCCATGGCGCAAGGGGGCGTCGACACCGCGGCCATGAACAAGTCCGTCGATCCATGCGTCGACTTCTACCAGTACGCCTGCGGCAACTGGATCGCCAAGAACCCGCTTCCCGCCGACCGCTCCCGCTGGGGACGCTTCGCCGAGCTGCAAGACCGCAACGAAAAGGTGGAGCTTGGCATCCTCGAAAGCGCCGCCGTGGTGAAGCCCGGCCGCAGCGCAATCGACCAGAAGATCGGCGACTACTTCGCCAGTTGCATGGACACCGCGACCATTAACAAGAATGGCATGGCGCCCATCAAGCCCGAGCTGGACCGCATCCAGGCGATGAGCGATGAGCCGGACGTGGTGGCCGAGATCGCCCACCTGCACCGTTTGGGCGTCGGCGCGCTGTTCGGGTTTAGCGCGGCCCCGGATGCCAAGGATTCCAACCGCACTATCGCCACACTGGCGCAGGGCGGCCTCTCGCTGCCCGACCGCGAGTACTACCTGAAGACCGACGCCAAATCCGTCGAGATCCGCCAGCGCTTCGAGCAACACATGAAGAACATGTTCCAGCTTGCCGGCGACCCCGCCGACACCGCTGCCTCCAAGGCGCGCATGGTTCTCGAGATGGAAACCATCCTCGCCCAAGCGTCCATGGACCGGGTGTCTCTGCGCGATCCCGACAAGACCTACCACATCGTCACCCGGCAGCAACTCGAGGCGCTCTCCGCGGGCTTCGACTGGAACAGTTATTTCAAGGCGGTGGGTGCGCCGGCGTTTGAGACGCTGAACCTGGCCCAGCCGGATTTTCTGAAGCAAATCGCCGCCACGCTGCCATCCCAGCCGTTGACCGCGTTTCAAGCGTACTTTTCCTACCACCTGCTGCGCGCGGCCGCTTCGGAGCTGCCGGAAGCGTTTGAGAACGAGAGCTTCGATTTCTGGCAGCGCTACCTCTCGGGCGTCAAGGAGCCTCGCCCGCGAGCCAACCGCTGCGTCGCCGCGGTGGACCGCGAGCTCGGCGATCTGCTCGGGCAGAAGTACATCGAGACCGCCTTCGGCGCCGCCGCCAAGGCCCAGATCACGCAATTGGTGGAGGCGCTCGACAAGGCCCTCGCGGAGGACATCCAGACGCTTCCGTGGATGACCGAGGCCACCAAGAAGGCGGCCATCGTCAAGCTGCACGCCATCACCAACAATGTCGGCTACCCGAAGAAATGGCGCGATTACAGCAAGGTGAGCATCGTGCGCGACGATTTTCTGGGCAATTCCGTGCGCGCCACCGAAGCCATGCACGACCAGCGCATCGTGAAGATCGGCCAGCCCACCGACAAGACCGAGTGGTACATGACCACCCCCACCGTCAACGCTTTTTACAGCTCGCAGAACAACAGCATCAACTTCCCGGCTGGCATTCTGCAACCGCCGTTCTTCGATCCCCAGCGCGATATGGCCGTCAACTACGGCGGCATTGGCTCGGTGATCGGCCACGAAATGACTCACGGTTTCGACGACCAGGGCCGCAAGTTCGACGCCGATGGCAACCTGCGCGACTGGTGGACGCCCCAAGACGGCGCCGAGTTCGAGAAGCGAGCCGCCTGCATCGCCGATGAGCACTCCGGCTTCACCGCCGTGGACGATGTGAAGCTGAATGGCCGCCTGACGCTGGGCGAGAACACGGCCGATAACGGCGGCGTGCGCGTGGCGCTGATGGCCCTCGAAGACACGCTCAAAGGCAAGCAGGACAAGGTGGAGGGCTTCACTCCCGAACAGCGCTTCTTCCTGGGATTCGCGCAGGTGTGGTGCGAGAACATGTCCCCGCAGGAAGCGCGCCAGCGGGCCATGACCGATCCGCACTCGCCCGGCCGCTACCGCGTGAACGGCACGGTCGAGAACATGCCCGAGTTCCAGAAAGCGTATTCCTGCAAGACCGGCCAGCCGATGGTCAGCGCCAATGCCTGCCGGGTGTGGTAAGCGGGTGGCGCCTCGCCCTTACAAGAGCGCGGTGTAGCGCGTTGTAGGGGCCGGGCATGCCCCAGGCTTGTCCAAATTAGGTTTCGGATTCGGGCGGAAGCTCTGGTAGTTTGGATTGGGTTCCCTCGAAAGAACCAATCTCAACGTCCGGAG
>JBAWDI010000991.1:0-1833 GCA_049590695.1 Bryobacteraceae bacterium | reverse complement strand
GCGAACATCCCGGACATGGAAAAACAACTCCCCATCGCTCGCTCGAATGAATCCATACCCCTTGGCCGAAAAATACGCCTGTACGACGCCCCGCTCTCTACTCATAAAATCGAACTCCCCGCCGATCCATTTTCGGCGCCCCGTCACGGGCCGTCCG
The DNA here is from genome assembly GCA_049590695.1 of Bryobacteraceae bacterium. Taxonomy (GTDB): domain Bacteria; phylum Acidobacteriota; class Terriglobia; order Bryobacterales; family Bryobacteraceae; genus Fen-178. The sequence continues at coordinate 1,676 of JBAWDI010000991.1, read as the reverse complement.
GGAAAGGAGAAAACCGAACGGCCCGCAGCTTTGCCGCGGCCTACAAATCACCGCGATTCCGCTCATTCAAAACCAGCCACCCGCCGGCGGCCCGCGTCCGGGCCAGGAGATCCCCCATGGATGGGATGAAAACCCGGACGCGAGCCCTGCGCTACTCGCTCACAGCGAGATCCCAACATCTTCTCGACCTCCGCGCCGCTCAGCTCGCGGCGTTTGGCGAGCTCGACCGCCAAGCGCTCAATCAAGAACCAGTGCTGCTCAACCAAATCGCGCGCCCGCGCCCGAAAGCGATGGGCAATCCGAAGCGCCGGCCGCCACCCGTGCCGAGGTTCAGCCAGTGCGAGCAGCAGGCATATACGCGCGGCCCGTCGCAGATCGGTTTCGATGCGTTCCGGCCGCTCAATCGGACTTGGCGGCTCCGGCGTATCTCCCGCGGCGCAACGGCCACCACTAACCGCCGTTTTCCCGACACGCACGCTCCCGTCGACCAGGATCGAAAGCTCCCACACGTACAGGCCCTGAAGCCACAGAGCCACGGCATGCCCCGCCTCATGGTGCGCTCGTACTTCATCAGCCGTGCGCACCCGCTTCCAGCCCGGCGCCGATCCCCGAAGCGACCGACGCGCAGCCGCGGCACCTGCCAGGAACATCACGACCTGGTCCTCAAGCCGAGCGACCTCCGCCAATTGCGCCTTCGGCAACGCCGCCCGCGGATCATTCATCGCGGTCTCAACGGTGGCGCGGATCTCCGAACCGCCCAACTCCCCGGCCTTCAGAAGCCGCTCAGCCAGCACCGTTATGGGCCAGTGGTGCACCTTCACAAACTCAGCGGCGCCCCGCTCCGCCGCCTTCATGCGCGCGCGGTGTTGCCGCCACCCGGCGCCAGGCTCGCCCATGTACAGCAGGACCAGGGCGCCCCGCACGTCGCTCGCAACGAACGTCCGCCCTGATATCCGCATAGCGTCTTCGTACTTTTCGACGCCGGAGCCCAGCACATATCCGGCTGTCACCGAGTCCGGCGCGGCGATGCTCACGCGGCTTGCATGGGCGCCCGTCACAAAGCCGCAAACAGCGTGCGCGCTCTCATGGACGGCCGCCGCGTATCGTCCATAGACCGGCCAGAACTCGCGCTCGGCCGCCCTACCGCACAGGAACATCAGGGCGCCGGCTTCGGCCTGCTGTAGCTGGCTGCTCGGTGTCAGAGGAGCGCCGGCGCCGCGCTCCCCCGGCCCAGGAATCGAAGCCGCTACCATGGGCTTACGTAGCATGGACGCGGAAAGACGTATCCGCTCGGAACGTCGCGGAGTTTACATCGGGCCTTTCCGAAACGCCATGGATGCCAGGCAACGTCGACCCCACCAAATCCGGGACCAGCGTGTAGCTTTCGGAAACGTCGATGTTGCCTTCCTTCCAAACCAGCCAGTATCGCCGTGCGAGCTCGCCGAAGGCCCGGCCCTGCTCGACAGCTCCGGCCCATTCGAGAACGGCTTCGACCGAAGGCGTTTCCCCTTCATGCGCCGCCACAGCAGCCAGCAGAGGCTCGATTGCCGTAACTTCGTCAGGGCCAATGTCGATGACGCCCGAAGTCGCAATCTTCCGCCGCTCCAGCACTTCGAGGCGGTCCCCCAACGCCCTGACTTCCCGCTCCAGGGCCACGGAACGGGGGACATGTTTCC
>JBAWDI010000990.1:0-1615 GCA_049590695.1 Bryobacteraceae bacterium | reverse complement strand
GCCAGCATGCGCGCGGTGCGCCCTTCGGGATTGGTGTTGTCGTACCGGTACACCACCGCCCCGCCGGGCGACGGCGCAATCAGCAGCGCCACCTTGCCCGTGCGCAGCGCCTCTTCGGCCGCCGGGGCGGACAATTGCTCGACGTCGAGCAGCTTCTCCTGCCGCAGCGGCCTGGCCAGCTCCGGCGTCACGGCCGCAATTCCGATCACCTCCGGGGGACGGTTGCGGAAGGCCAGCCCCAGCCCCGCGGCCAGAAGGATCGGGAAGACGAACACCCAGAAGATGGCTTCCGGCTCGCGCCAGAATTCGCGGAACCGCACCAGGGTCAGTTGCACCAGCGGATGGTCCGTCCACCGGGTGCTACTCATCGCGCAGGTGCCGTCCCGTCAAGATGACGAAGACGTCCTCCAGGCTGGCGGAATGCGTGCGCAGTTCGGTGAGCGGAACCCCCTGCCGGTCGAGTTCGTCCAGCAGCGCGGGCACCGCCTGGTGCAGTTCCGTCACCTGCATCCGCACGCTACCGTTCTCCGCGTGGACCTCGCGCACGCCCTTGATCCGCCGCAGCGCGGAAACATCCAGCGCCTGCGCCGCGCCGCCGGCCGAGAACTCCACCATCTGCTCCGCCGCAATGGACGCGATCAATTCGCGCGGCGTCCCGGCGGCGATGGCCTTGCCGTGGTCCATGATGGCTACCCGGTCGCACAGCCGTTCCGCTTCGTCCATATAGTGGGTGGTCATCAGGATGGTGCGGCCGGCCAGCTTGAACTGCTCGATCAATTCCCAAAGCTGGCGCCGGGCCTGCGGATCGAGGCCCGTGGTGGGCTCGTCGAGAAACAGAAAATCCGGATCGCCCACCAGCGCGCACGCCAGCGCCAGCCGCTGTTTCTGCCCCCCGGAGAGGCTGCCCACGCGGGATTTCCCCTTCTCGCCGAGTTGCACCAGCGCGATCACGTCAGCCGCTGCCGGCCCGCGCCGGAAGAAGCTGCGGAACAAGCGAACCGTTTCCACGACGGTGAGCTTCTCGGAAAGCTGCGTCTCCTGAAGTTGAATCCCCAGCCGTTGCCGGAGTTCCTTTGCGTTGGCGTTCCAGCGCATCCCGAGCACCTCGACATCGCCCGAATCGGCGGCCGTCAGCCCCTCGCAGATTTCGATGGTAGTGGTCTTGCCGGCGCCATTGGGCCCCAGCAGCCCGAAGCACTCGCCCCCGCGCACCTCCAGTTCCAGCCCGTCGACCGCGACCACGTCTTTGTACGCCTTCCGCAGATTGCGGACGCACAGAGCGGCCAGGTGGGGCATGCTTTAGCTTGCCCTTTCTTTCGTCCCCCGAGGGCAAGCTAAAGCATGCCCCACATGGGCCGGAGCCGCCGCCGCCTCCCGGATCCGCACCCCCACATCCTTGCCGTGCGGCAGGTCCAACTCCAAAATTCCGCCGGGGTCCGTGACCGCTTCGAACATCTCCTCATCGTCGATTTCCACCTGGTAGGCGCGGCGCGGCTCCAGTCCCACCAGGAAGACCGGCTTTTCTTCGTCCAGCGTGACGCGGAATTTGCGCGCGCCCGGCCCGAGCGCGACCACCGCCTCCCCGAGCGCGATCGGCGCCGCCACCCTCCGCGCA
>JBAWDI010000989.1:0-1587 GCA_049590695.1 Bryobacteraceae bacterium | reverse complement strand
CACCATACGGCTCGCTGCTGGACCGGATCTTGGGCAGGACCTGGCGCGGGATATCGAACGCCATCAGCAATTCCGGGTCCCAATCGAGGGTCCGCAGATTCATCAACTGCGTGCGGCTGGCGTTGGTCGAATCGGTGACGTGGAGTCCGCCCCGGGGACCGCCGGTGAGATGCCAGAGCAGGAATGTGTCGATGGTGCCGAATAGAACGTCGCCCGCTTCCGCCTGCTCGCGTGCGCCGGCCACATGGTCCAGCACCCAGCGAATCTTCAAAGCGCTGAAGTAGGTCGCCAGGGGGAGGCCGGTCTGGGCGCGAAAGCGGTCGGGGCCTCCGGCGCGCGCCAGCTCGGGGATGTATTCGGCGACGCGGGTATCCTGCCACACCAGGGCATTGTAGAGAGGCTTGCCGGTGTTGCGATTCCAGAGCACCGTGGTTTCGCGCTGATTCGTGATGCCGATGGCCGCCAGGTCGCGGGGCCCCAGGGAGCGCTGCTCCATGGCGGCGGCCACCACCTCTTCGGTGCGGCGCCAGATCTCGTCGGGGTCGTGCTCCACCCACCCCGGCCGCGGGTAGATCTGCTGGTGCTCTTTCTGCGAACTGGCGACGATAGTCCCGGCGCGGTCGAATATCATGAACCGCGTGCTGGTGGTCCCTTGATCGATTGCTCCGATGTAGTCTGGCATGGACTGACCTTTTGGATGCCGCGGAGGGTCCGGCGTCTGAAGCCAGGCAAACGCCTCCCTTCGGCGGCTGCCGGGCCGCGGGCGAGGCGCCGATGTCAGCGCATTCGACCGGCGGCGGCCTTCATGGCCATGGAGTTACGGTAGGCCTGGTCCTGATACGGGCCTGCGATGGCAGCGCACTGGTCGCTGAATGTCGCGCCTTCCAGCACCGCCTTCTTATTGTTGGTCATGACGCCGAGCTGGTAATTGTCGACGCCCAAATAGAAGAGTGCGGGGCCCATCAATCCCGGTTCGCCTTTGATGTACGGAAGCGCCGCACGAAGGCTCTTGTTGGACAGCGCGTACAGGTTCTTTTCGCCGTTCAGGACGCCGGCGATCCAGTAGCCGCGGCCCAACCATACGCTTTTCTGGCGCTCCCAATCCGCGGCCGATTCCGCCTCGGGCTTTTGGCGCGAATTGGCCGCGGCCACCAGCCGGTTGGCGAAGGAGATGGCACGGTCGGCCTGCTTCTTTACCTGCGCGGCGTTGGCCAACACGTACAAAAGGTCTGGATTGCTGGGGAAGTTCACGATGGCCTTTTCCGCGATGGTTGGGATGGCATCGTCCTTCCCTACCTCGTGGAGCGCCGCCAGGTAGGCCTCGTAACCTTGGTCCAGGTACTTGCTCTTGGGAGCCTGCTGCTCCAGTAGTCCCAGCAGGTCTACCATGGTCGCGGGATCGGCCTGGACGCCCGTGGCATACAGCGCGTACTCGGCGTACCCTTCGGCTTCTTTCGCGTATTTGACGCGGTTGGGCCAGTCTTCCTTTTCGATTGCGTTCGTCGGCTCGGGAGCGGCAATCGCCTTGCGCGATAAGTCGAACAAAGGCACCGCCAGTTTCTTAACCTGGGCGGCATCCTTCTTCGC
>JBAWDI010000988.1:0-8406 GCA_049590695.1 Bryobacteraceae bacterium | reverse complement strand
GCCGGGGAACCCGCGGCCGTGGCGCGGGAATCCGCGGGGCCCAGAGGGCACCCCGCGCCAAAATCGGGTGAGCGGCGGTTAAACCCCATCAAGCTCCGGCAGATGAGGGAGCGCCGGAAAGCCATCGAAGACGAGGTCGCCAAACTGGAAGTCGAGATCGCCGACTACGAGGCGGCCCTCGGCCGTTTCGTCAGCACGGAGGAGACCAGGCGCGTAAACGAGTTGCTGAATGCGCGCCGCGCCGATTTGGAGGCGCTACTGGGGGAGTGGGAGGAAGTGGCGCAATCCATCGAAGCGAACTCTTGACGGGTGGCGCTACTCTTGAGCGGGCATCTGCTGCTCGCTCTCGTGCCAGGCGCTGATCTTCAGACGGCGGCAGACCCAGCACAGCGGTTCGCCCCCCCCATCGGAAGCCTCGGCGCCGCAAACCGAGCACTTCGCGGCTTTCGTCAGGCGATCCGGGGAAATGGAACGCTTAGCCTGTTCCAACAATTCCTTGGGGATCACCAGCTCGAGCTTCGGCTGCGCCTTCCGTCTCATGTTCACTACCAATCTCACTATGGCAGAAAGCGCGCTGCCGCACAACCCACTTTGGTGCTGGTACGTACCAGGCTAGGCGGCTTCCGGAATCCGCACCACCACGGCGACATCCAGCGACGATGAGCAACGAGGACATCTCTGGCCGGGCGCCACGCGCGCATACCTGCCCTTCAGATCGATCTCCGCCGGCACCGTATGGGTGCAGATCGGACAATGAACTTGCCCCTTGATGTGATTCTCAACGAGTGCCTTCATGGCCTTTGCCTCACTCCATCCGACGCAATACTGGTGGCGCGGGTTCTGTCAAAATCGTAAATATTTTTCAATCAACCGCCGGGCGGAGGCCCGTATGGGCCAATCCTTCCCGCTGGCTGGTGCTACTCTGAAAATTATGATTCAACCCCCCACCCCCAAGATTCAGTTGATTAACACACCCGACTACCGGGAGAACTACGCCAACAGCGTCCAGGTGCGGGTGAATCTGTGGGATTTCTTTCTCCTGTTCGGCCGCGTGAACCAGACCACGCCGGAAAACGTCGCCATCCACAATTTCCAGGGAGTGTACGTCAGCCCGCAGCAAGCCAAGGCGCTGGTCCGCGTTCTCCAGCAGAACGTCACCCAGTACGAAACCGCTTTTGGCGAAATCAAACTGGAGCCGCAGTCCGCCGAGGGCATCGTGCAGTAGGCCGGTCAGGCGTGCCCGGCTCGCATGGCGAGCGAAATCCGCGGGGAACCGCTTCGGCACAGGTATTCGAGCAGCAGAATCATCTTGTGGTCCTGGTCTTCGGAGCAACCGGGGGAGCAGCGCCGCCGTCCCGGCTGAAACTGCGCAATCCGCTGGGCCAGTTCCGAACGGGAGCAGCGGCCTTCTTCCGTGGATTCCAGGATGCACGCGCCCAGAAACTCGGCTATGAATTGAAGCTCGTCGAACGAGAGGCCCACCAGGAACCGCCGGGCCTTGGGTTTGAGAGGGCGATCAGCACACGAAACTAGAGCGGCTACCAAGGTCTTCTGCACGGCAGGTCTCCTGTCGGTGATGAATCATACCAATTTTCGGGATCTGGCCGTATTATTGCGAAAACGGGGTCCCCGCGCAAGGGGGGAGTGCGGCGGCCCTACATCGCATAGAATTGATGAGGAGCCATGCTGGAAAACATCAACCTCAAGAGGAAGCTGTCGCGCGAGGAGTACAAACTGGCCCTGCCTTCCATTCAGCAGCGCCTGTACGATCTCGAAAAGACATGTTGGGACCACCACGTCGCGACCGTCATCGTATTCGAAGGCTGGGACGCCGCGGGCAAGGGCACGGCGATCGCGGCCCTGACGCAGCGGCTGGACCCGCGCGGGTTCAAACTCTATCCCATCGCTGCTCCCCGCACTTACGAGCAGCAGCGCCCCTGGCTGTGGCGCTTCTGGCTGAAAGTTCCCGACCGGGGCGAGATGGTCATCTTCGATCGCAGTTGGTATATTCGCGTTCTGGACGAGCGCGTCGAGGGCGCCATTCCGGAGAAGGCGTGGCGCGACGCCTACCGCGACATCGTCGAGTTCGAACGCACGCTGGCCGACGACGGCACCGCCATCCTGAAGTTCTTCCTGCACATCTCCAGGAAAGAGCAGAAGGAACGCTTCCGCGCCATCGAAGCCGATCCGCTCGAAGCCTGGCGCGTCACCGACGCCGATTGGGCCCGCCACAAAAAGTACAACGAGTATCTGGCCGCCACCGAGGAGATGCTGGAACTGACCGAATCCGAATTCGCGCCGTGGACCATCGTCGAGGCCACCTCGAAATGGTACGCGCGCAAGAAAATCTTCGAGACCATCGTCGCCGTCATGGAGAAGCGCCTGGGCGTCGACGCGCCGCCTCGCGTGGAAATCCCCGCCGAGGTGGCCAAGGACGCGGATCTCCGCGCGGCCATGGAGTCGCTCGGGGGAGAGAGGTCCTAATGCTGGAAACACTCGATCTGACCCGCAAGCTCGATCGTGCGGCCTATGTCCGCGAGGTCACCGCTCGCCAGATTCAGCTCCGCGAACTGGGCTACCAGGTCTATTTGCAGAAGCGCCCGGTGATCGTCCTGTTTGAAGGCTGGGATGCCGCCGGCAAGGGCGGCGCCATCAAAAGATTCACCGAGAAACTCGACCCGCGCGGCTACGTGGTCTACTCCATTGCCGCGCCCCAGGGCGAGGACAAGACCCGCCATTACCTCTACCGTTTTTGGCGCCGGCTTCCCGAGCGCGGCCAGATCGCCGTCTTCGACCGCACCTGGTACGGCCGCGTGCTGGTGGAGCGCGTCGAGGGCTTCGCCGCCGAGGAGGAATGGAAGCGCGCCTACAAAGAGATCAACTCCTTCGAGCGCCAGTTAAAGGACTTCGGGATCATCCTGGCTAAGTTCTGGATTCACATCTCGCGCGAGGAGCAGCTCCGCCGCTTCGAGGAGCGCAAGGCCATCGGCTACAAATCCTGGAAGCTGACCGACGAGGACTGGCGCAACCGCCAGAAGTGGGGCGCCTACGAGGAAGCCGTCGAGGAGATGCTGGTGAAGACCAGCACCCGCACCGCCCCCTGGTGCCTGGTGGAAGGAAACGACAAATACTGGGCGCGCACCAAGGTACTGTCGCGGCTGGTGGAGATTCTCTCCAAGGAACTAGACTACCAGCCCGCCAACCCGCTCAAGCGCGCCGCCAAAAAGAAGGCGGCCAAACGATGACAACTTTTGCCTCCGTATTTGCCGCACTGAAACCTGTGCTCGGGAAATATGCGAATCGTCTGGCCGTCAAGGCGGACACATCCGTCGAGTACACCCTGGTCGCGAAATCCGCATCACCCTTCCCACAACATAAAGGGCAGCCCCTGTACTTCGGCTCGGTGCGTCTGGGCAAAGCGTACGTGAGCTTCCATCTGATGCCGCTCTACATGTGCCCGGCGCTCGCCAAGAGCATCTCGCCGGCGTTGAAGAAGCGCATGCAAGGCAAGACGTGCTTCAACTTCAAGACCGAGCCGGAACCGGAGCTGATCGCCGCGCTGGCGCGCCTGACCGAGGCGGCGTTCCAGCAGTGGCGCGAACAGAAGTGGGTGTGAACCCCTACCCCAGCTTCGTCCCGATGGCTTTCGCTTGCAGGAACAGCAACAGGTAATCCGGCCCGCCGGCCTTGGAATCCGTGCCCGACATGTTGAAACCGCCGAACGGGTGGGCGCCCACCATGGCGCCGGTGCACTTGCGGTTGAAATACAAGTTGCCGACGTGGAAGCGCTCTTTGGCCTCGCGGACGTGCTCGGGGTTGGTCGTGAAGACAGCGCCGGTCAGGCCGTATTGCGAGTCGTTGGCCAGGTCCAGCGCGTGCTCGAAATCGCGCGCTTTGGTGACCGCCAGCACCGGGCCGAAGATCTCTTCCTGAAAGATCCGGGCGCCCGGCGCGACATCCGCAATGATGGTGGGCGGGATGAAATAGCCGCCAGGCCCAGAGGGCGCCCCGGCTTCGCCGCCGCACACCAGCCGGCCTTCCCGCTGGCCGATGTCGATGTATTCGAGAATCGTCTTGCGCGCGGTTTCGTTGATCACCGGGCCCATGTAATTGCCGAAATCCTCGGAGGCGCCGACTTTGATGTTCTTCGTCTTCGCCGCCAGCTTCTCGAGGAATGCGTCGTAGACCTGGGCGTCGACAATGGCGCGCGAGCAGGCGGAACATTTCTGGCCCTGGTAACCGAAGGCGGAAGCCAGCACGCCGTCAACGGCTTTGTCCAGGTCGGCTTCGGCATCCACAATGATGGGGTCCTTGCCGCCCATCTCGGCCACCACGCGCTTGATCCAGATCTGGCCGGGGCGATGGCGGGCGGCCAGCTCGTTGATGCGCAGGCCCACGTCGCGCGAACCGGTGAACGAAATGAAGCGCGTTTTGGGATGCTCCACCAGCACGTCGCCCACCGTCGATCCGCTGCCGGTCAGCAGCGTGAACGAGGCCTCGGGGAATCCGGCTTCCAGCAGAACTTCGCCAAACTTGGCGGCGATGGTGGGCGTCTCGCTCGACGGCTTGATGATGGCCGTGTTGCCCGCTACCAGCGAGGCCACGGCCATGCCGATCAGGATGGCGGCCGGGAAGTTCCATGGCGGGATCACCACGCCCACGCCCAGCGGGATGTAGATCATCTCGTCGTGCTCGCCGGGAAGCTGGTGGACCCGCTGCGGGCCGGCCATGCGCAGCATTTCGCGGGCGTAGTACTCGCAGAAATCGATGCCTTCGGAAACGTCGGCTTCGGCTTCGGGCCAGGTCTTCCCGGCCTCCGTCACCAACCAGGCGTCGAACTCCATCTTGCGGGCGCGCAGGATGCGGGCGGCCTCCAGCAGCAGGCGGACGCGCTCGGCGGCGGGCGTGCGGCTCCACTTTGGGAAGTACGCGTCGGCGGCTTCCACGGCGCGGCTGGCCAGCTCCGGCGTGGCCCTGTGGTGGATGCCCACGGCTTCGCGCGGATTCGACGGGTTCACCGAAACCAGCGGGTCTCCGGTGGCGATCCAATCGCCTCCGATGCGCAGCAGATATTCGCGGCCGAATTCGGAGCGCACCTGGCGAAGGGCGCCTTCCGCAGCCTGGCGGACGGCGGGCTGGGAGAAATCGGCGTAGGGCTCGTTGCGGAACTCGGGAAGGGTTGCGGGGGTCATAGACTCCATACTACCCCGAGCCGCCGCCGTCACAACGGGAAATCAGCCCCTGACCAGCTTGCGGCCGCGGTCGAACAGGTCGGCGGCGTCTTCCACCAGCTTGCGGCCGCGATCGAACATTTCCTTGCTGGCTTCCACAACGTCCTTGCTGGTTTCGGTGACGGCGTCCTTACTTTTCTGTGTCCTTTCGGAGATGAAGTGGCGGGTATCCTTGCCGCTCTTGGGCGCGTACAGGACGGCCACCATGGCGCCGATGACGACGCCGGTCAAAAACCACGCGAGTGTGCTAGTGCCTTCTTCTTGTGTCATTCCGCTGCCTCCGTGGGAACGGCCTGGGCCTAATCATATTCTGCGATATCCTTGAGTCATGGCGCAAGACCCCGAACGCAAAGACGAAGAACGAGATCACGACGAGTTGCTGACCTCCCACGCTCTGGACATGGTGGCATTGTGGGATTCATCCAACATCGATTCGGAGGTGGAAGCGGACATGATCCGCGGCGTGCTGGATTCGGGCGGGATACCCTCGCTGCTGGTGGGTGGCCCGGAGTTTCCCAACCTCGGCTTTCAGGTGATGGTGCCGCGCGGCAAGGTCATGGAAGCCCAGCGGCTGATCCAAGAGGCCAAGGCGGCGGGGCCGGAAGCGGCGGCGGCGGGGGAGTTGGCGTCGGAAGAAGAGAAGTAGGGGCGCGCCGCCCGGCGGCGCGGCAGGCTGTATGAACTTTCCGAGGGGCCTGTGGCCGGTGGCATCCGCCTTGGCCTTGATAAGCGCGCTCTACGCCTTCCAGCGGCCCTTCCGCGTCTACCCCAGCATGGAGCCTTACGACAACATTCCCCTCCCGCCGGACTGGCAGGAGAAGGCCGAATGGGTGTTCGCCCGGCTGATGTATCCGCAGCACCCGGAGGCGCGCTTTGGCCGCTTCGGGCGCTTTGGCCGCCGCTTCGGCGACGCACTCGACTGGCGCCAGGGGTTCACCAGTTGGACGCAGGATTATCCTCGCGCCGACCGCCACTTTGCGGCCGCCGTGCGGCGTTTGACGCGCGTTCACGCGCGCTCGGTGGAACAACCCGTGAACCCGGACGACCTGGACGATTTCTACAACTGGCCGTGGATGAATGCCGGCGAGATGGGCGATTGGAAGTTGACCCCCGCCCAGGCGCAGACCCTGCGCGAGTATCTGCTGCGCGGCGGATTCCTCATGCTGGACGATTTCTGGGGCACCGAGGAATGGGACCGGTTCTATGAGAGCATGGTGCTGGTGTTTCCGGACCGGCCAATCGTGGAAATGGAAAGCCGCGATCCAATCTTCCACACGGTCTACGATCTGGACGACCGGTATCAAGTTCCGGGCCAGTGGGCTTTGGCGCGCGGCACCACGTACCGCAACGACGGCTCCGTGGCGCACTGGCGGGGCATTTACGACGACCACGGCCGGGTGATGGTGGCGATGTCCTTTAATTCGGACATCGGCGATTCCTGGGAGTGGGCGGACGACCCGCGCTACCCGGAGAAATACTCCGCGCTGGGGATTCGCATCGGCGTGAACTACGTGGTGTACGCCATGACGCACTGAAAAAGGGGACAGACGCATTTATTTGATCGGGTCCGGCAAGAAAATGCGTCTGTCCCCTTTTCGATATACTCAGGCAGGAAGGAGCATCATGCGCAACATCGCGCTGGTTCTCACACTGGCTGGAGTGGCGGCACTCCTCGCGCAGTCGCCGTCTTACCGCATCACACAAACCTACACGCTGGGCGGGGAGGGCCGCTGGGATTACGTCGTGCCCGATCCACCCAATCACCGCCTGTTTATCGCCCGGGAAAATCGCGTGATGGTGGTCGACGAAGACCACGGGACGCTGCTCGGCGAAGTCACCGGCATTCAGGGCGCCCATGGAACCGCGGTGGCCGCAGCCTCGGGCCACGGGTTCGCAACCTCGGGGAACGACCAGTCCGTGGTCATGTTCGATCTGAAGACCTTTAAGACGCTGGGGCGCATTCCCGCGGCCGAGGATGCCGACGCCATCGTCTACGACAGCGTATCGAACCGCGTCTTCACGTTTAATGGCGACGCGCACTCTTCGACGGTGATCGACCCGGCGGGGAAGCTGATCGCCAACATTCCACTCGGCGGCAAACCGGAATACGGCGCGTCGGCCGGCGACGGCAAGGTGTACGGGAATCTCACCGACATCAGCGAGGTGGTTGAGATCGACGCGAAGACCGCGACCGTGGCGCGGCGCTGGTCCACCGCCCCGTGCAAGCAGCCGGTCTCCATGGCCCTCGACACCGGGCACCACCGGCTGTTCAGCGGATGCCGCAGCGGCGTGATGGCGGTCTCCGACTACCAGGTCGGCAAGGTGGTGGCGACGGTTCCCATCGGGACCGGCGTCGACGGCGCCGGGTACGACGCGGCCTCGGGTGACGCCTTTGCCTCGAATGCCGACGGCACGCTCACCGTGATTCACCAAAATTCGCCCGACCAATACCACGTGGCCGAGACCGTCACGACGCCACAGGGGTCGCGCAATATGGGGCTCGACCCAACGAATCACCGCGTCTTCATCGTCTCCGCGAAGTTCGGACCGCCGCCGGCGGGTGGTGGCAGGGGCAGACCGCCGGTGCTGCCCGGATCATTCACATTGATGGTGGTCGAGCGCGTTCCAGCCGCGCGCTGAGCGCGGGTGCTACCAGCGGCGACCCCAGCCGCGGCCGAAGCCGATTCCGACGCCTAAGCCGTAGCCGTAGCCGTAGCCGTAATACGGACCCCAGTAGGGATAGGGGTAATAGGGATAGTAGCCCAGGCCATAGTAGGGAGCTGGCCGCCGCACGGGCATCGTGCGCACCTCAGCCGGGCGCTGGTAATCGTTCGGGTCCACGTAGCGGAAGGCCTGCGGCGCGCGCGTGGTGTTGATCGCCACGGGCGTCTCGATGCGAAACGTCAGCGCGGTTTCCGGATAGACGACGGTGGGGTGGTTGTGCGTCAGCAGGACCCCGATAATTCCAGCCGTGGCCCCGGCGCCGGCGCCAATGGCGGCTCCCGTGCCCCAGGCAGCGGCTGCCCCTACGCCTGCTCCCACGGCCGTGGTAGTGGCTACCGTACCCACTTCCTGGCCTTTCGGGGTGGTGGTTCCCTGCCGGGCCACCAACTGCGAATGCACCGTCGCCTGCGTGCCGTCCGCCAGAGTCAGGCCGGTCAGCTCAAGTCCCAGC
>JBAWDI010000987.1:0-1694 GCA_049590695.1 Bryobacteraceae bacterium | reverse complement strand
TCAACCAAAAAGCAGCGAATGGAAAGTGTCGGCTTTCCGCCGTGTCTCACTCTTGGGGTCCACCGCACCCCGAAGAACGTCGGCACGGACGCCGACGTGGCAACCTGAAAGGTCGCTCCACGGATCGGGCGCGGGCGCATTTCTTGCGTCGCACCACACTGGGCTTATTTAAGTGGCATTGGGCGCTTTCGCCTGCCAACCGACAACATCGGCCAGCCCCCCGCCCTTACCGCGCCCGCCCCAGCCGCCGGTGGTCCTTCAAAATGCAGCGGTCCATCACCACTTCCAGGCCCGCCTCCCTGGCCCGGCGCGCGGCCTCCTCGTGGATCACGCCTTCCTGCATCCAGACCACCTTCGCGCCCTTGCGGATGGCGGCTTCCACAATCTCCGGCACGAACTCCGGGCGCCGGAAAATGTCCACGATGTCGATTGGCTCCGGAACCGATTCCACGTCGGGGTAGCACCTCTCGCCCAGAACCTCGGTCTCATGTGGGTTGACCGGGATGATCCGGTAGCCGGCCCGCTGCAGGTATTCCGCTACGCCATAACTGGGACGGTAGCGCTTGGCGGAGAGACCCACCACGGCGATGGTCCGGCAAACCCGCAGGATTTCGGCAATCTGTTTCATACCGCTTCCTGTTGGATGGCGCGGGCGGCGGCGCGTTTCAGTTTTTGCGCCTCTTCGCCGGTCAAGTAGCGGAACTGGCCGGGCTTCAGCGATCCCAGTTCGATGGGGCCGATGCGTACCCGCTTCAACTTCTCGACCAGAAACCCAAAGTGTTTGAACATCAGCCGGATCTGGTTATTGCGGCCCTCGAAGAGCCGCACCTCGTACCACGGATTCTCAGCCTGATGGACCACCCGCAAACCGGCCGGCATGGTGCGGCGGCCGGAGAGCGGAATGCCCTCCCGAAACTGCTGTTCCTGCGGGCCCGTGAGTGAGCCGTTCACTTTCACCACGTAGGTCTTGGGCAAGTGCGTGGCGGCCGACATGATGGCGTTGGCCAGCTCGCCGTCGTTGGTCATGAGCAACAGGCCTTCGCTGTGATAGTCCAGTCGCCCCACCGGGTACACCCGCTCCTTCACCCCGCGGAGCAATTCCATGACCGTGGCGCGGTGCTGCGGGTCGGTGACCGTCGTCACCGTGTTGTTGGGTTTGTTGAGGACGATGTAGACCAGGCGCCGGGGCGCGTGAATCAACCGGCCGTCCACTTTGATGTGGTCGCGATCGAGGTCGGCTTTGGATCCGAGTTCGGTAACCACCGCGCCGTTTACCGCGACGCGGCCGGCCAGCATCATCTGTTCCGCCTGGCGCCGCGAGGCCACGCCTGCCTGCGAGAGGATCTTCTGGATGCGCTCTTCCGGCATCAGCTTTCCTGCTCCGGCAGATCGGGGGCCGGGGGCGCGACGTCGGGCGGGTCGGGGGGCAACTCCGCCGGCTCTTCCATGCCGGGCAGCAGTTCCGGCTGCTCGGCGTCGGCGAATGCCATGCGCCGGATCTCTTCGAACTCCTTGAGCGATGGCAGCTCACTCAGGTCCTTGAGCCCGAACTGGATCAGAAACTCCCTGGTGGTCTCGTAAAGGATCGGTTTGCCGATGACGTTCTTGCGCCCGGCTGCGGCGATCAGCTTGCGGTCGAGCAGCGTCTTCAGAACGCTGGCGCCCTGAACGCCCCGGATGGCCATGACTTCGGG
>JBAWDI010000986.1:0-2824 GCA_049590695.1 Bryobacteraceae bacterium | reverse complement strand
TACAGGAACGATTCGTGTCAGTCCACGAGCCAAGACGCCAGCAGACTGCCAAAGCGACCGCCGGATTGTTTGAGAACAGCCGGCAGCCGATGTGGATCTACGACCTGCGCACGCTGTCGTTCCTGGCGGTGAACGACGCCGCCGTGGAGTATTACGGGTACTCGCGGGAAGAGTTCCTGGCCATGACGGCGCGGCAACTGCACCTGCCGGCGGAACGGTCGGCCCCGCTCGATCAGGCCCTGAGATCGCCGGCTTCCGCCGCGCCGAAACGGACGTGGCAACTGGTAAAGAAAGACGGCGGGGTGATCTACGCCGAGGTGGCCAGATGGGCCGTGGATTTCGCGGGCGAAAGCGCCTGTCTGGCCAGCGCCCACGATGTCACCGAATACAAGCGATCCGAGTTGCTGTATCGGATGCTGATGGACACCATCCCCTCGTCGGTTCTGCTGCTGGACGAAGACCTGCGCGTGGTCCTGGCCAACCGGAACTTCCTGGAGAAATCGCGCCGGACCACGGGCGCGACCGCGGGCAAGCGTCTGGCCGAGGTATTCCCTGAAGTGATCCTTGCGGAAATGGGGCTGGAACAGCAGATTCGAAACGTCTTTACGAGCAGCCATGCGATGCAAGGTCAGAGGCTGACCTACCGGGCGCCGGGCGTTCCGATTCGGGTCTACTACTGTAGCGTGGTCCCGGTCGACTGGGCCGGGCAGGTGGATCACGTTCTGCTCCTGATGGACGACGTTACCGAGCAGATGCGGCTGGGCGAGGAGATCCGGCGGATGGAGCGGCATCTGGCCAGCGTGGTGGAGAGCGCCAGCGATATTGTGATCTCCACCGACACCGAGGGCAATATCCTGACCTGGAACAAGGCGGCTGAAAGGGCTACGGGCTACTCGCTGGAGGAGTTGAAGGGCCGCCCGTTTTTCGACTACTGCGACCAGACCGGCGCCGCCAACGTGGGACGATTGCTCTCCAAAGGGGCGTCCGGCGGGAGCTCCGGGCGCATCGAGTCCAACCTGAAGACCAAAGACGGGCGTTGCCGTCCGGTGGCCTGGGTTTTCTCTCAGATGACGGACGACGCGGCACGAACGGTGGGCTTCGTGGTGGTGGGCCGGGACCTGACGGAACAACGCAAGTTCGAGTTGCAGATCCTGGAATCGCAGAAGCTGGCGGCGCTGGGCGTGATGGCCAGGGGGATCGCGCATGAAATCCGAACGCCCCTGGCGATTTCCTCCTCGGCCGCTCAATTCCTGACGGAGGACGATCTCACCCCGGAATTCCGCCGGGAGTGCGCCGAGAAGGTCCACAGCGGCATCCGCAAGGCCAGTTCCATCATCGACAACCTGTTACGTTTTGCGCACCCCTCGGCGGAGAAGAGCAAGACGCCGCTGGACCTCATGCATGTCATGACGGAGGCCCTGGCTCTGGTGGACAACCAGGCCAAGGTTCAGAACGTCGAAATTCGCACGAACTTCCCGCCGGAGCCCTGCCAGGTCCTGGGGGTTCCGGGCCTCCTGGAACAGGTGTTCATCAACCTGCTGCTCAACGCCATGAACGCCATGCCGAACGGCGGTACGGTGAACATTCTGGCCGAGCAGGCCGCGGGCGAAGTGCTGGTTCGCGTCACGGACACCGGAGAAGGGATTTCGCGGGAGGATCTCGACAAGATCTTCGATCCCTTCTTCACCAGGGCTCCTCTGGGAAAGGGCACCGGCCTGGGGCTATCCATCTGCCACTCCATCGTCGATCAGCACGGCGGCTCGATCGGGGTGGAGAGCCAGAGCGAAAAGGGGAGCACCTTCACGGTGAGACTGCCGTCGCTGGCCGTGACAGAGGAGAAAAGCGGTGAGCCTCGTGAACCGGGTCGTGCTCGTCGTGGACGACGACCCTGATATCTGCTGGGCGCTCGAACGCGTGCTCGGAGGACTGGGGGCACAGTGCATCCGGGCGCTGGACGGCCGGACAGCACTCGAGGCAGCCCGGCTGAACGGTCCGGCCATGGCTCTGCTGGACGCCAAGTTGCCGGATATCGACGGTCTGGAGTTGGCCCGAAACCTGCGCCTGGCCGACCCCGGCATCCTGGTCTTGGTAATTTCGGGGTACTACTACAAGGACGATCCCGCGATACAGGCGGCTCTGGAACAACGGCTGATCCACGGATTCATCGAAAAGCCGTTCTCGCACGCGGAGGTCGTTGCGACGGTGAAAGACGCTTTTTCCACCCGCGAGGCGACGTGACCGCTTTCACCGGACACGTTGCAGCGGCCCACGCCGGAAGGTTACACTGGTCGAGAGCAGTCCTTCATCCTGATTCCCCGGTCGTCTAATGGTAGGACAGCGGCCTTTGGAGCCGTGAATCGTGGTTCGAATCCTCGCCGGGGAGCCACCCGTTTCTTCTTCCTAAACTCCAGGCGCGTTTCTGTTGACGGCGCGGCCTACTCTCATCTTCATGCTCTTGGCACACCGCAGTGGGCGCGCCGTCCTGAGTGTAGCCCGCGGCGCGCGTGGTCGTCCGACCACCGCACGGTTCAAAACCACGCCTTCCAGCAGAGTTCGAGCCCCAGCGCGAATAGCGCCACCGAAAGCGCCGCGCGCAACGGCCGCGCCGGCAGAACCGAGGACAGCCACGCTCCCAGCATCACCCCGGCCAAGCCGCCCAGCACCAGCCCTCGCAGAAGCATCGAATTGTAATCGCCGGCGGAAAGGTGCCACGCCCCGCCGGCACTCGAGACCACCAGCCCAAAGCACAGGTCGGTTCCGACCACCTGCGCCGGCGTCAGGCTGGTGAGATTCAGCAGCACCAGCGACCCCAGCGCGCCCGCGC
>JBAWDI010000985.1:0-1509 GCA_049590695.1 Bryobacteraceae bacterium | reverse complement strand
GGTGGTGACTCCCTGTGGGCCCGGCGTCCCATCCGGCAGGTAATGAGTGGTCACCGCGGTCTGGTCCAGCGGCGGTGCGAAGACGGCCAGGTTGGCGGCATCGGTAGTGACCGAATAGCCGCCGGATATACGGGTGCGGCCGCCCGCATCGGGCGACCAGGCGAACGTCACCCGGGGCGAGCGGGCGAAACTGCCCGCCTGCCGGTCCCAGTCTTCGCGAAAGCCGGCCATTACCTGGAGGCGCCGCGCGATCCGCCAGGTGTCCAGCACGTACGCGGCCTGCTCCACGTCGGGGATGTGAAACAGCCCGGATCCCTGGTAGGTGGTGCTGGAGAGAATCGCGTTGTTGAGGCCGATAATTTCATAGCCAGTGCGGCTGAAGTCGCCATTGTAGGACAGACGATCGGCATCCACGCCGGCTTGCAACTGGTGATCGCCGGCGGCGGAAATCACCGGCAGGAACACGTTGACCCGGCCTTCGTCGCGCGCGCTGGTCTGGGTGGCGGCCAGGAAATTGTCTCCGCTGCGCCCTTCCGCGGAAAAGACGTACACCCCGCTGCCTTGCGGCGTCTGGCGGCTGAAGAACTGGTCATGAGAAACGCCGAATTCAAGCACCAGCCCCCGCGCCGGAAAGATCTGGTCCTTGAGGCTGGTGAAGTACTGCCGCCGGCGAAGGGTGACGGTGGTCGACAGCGGGTCAAGCGGGCCCAGGCCCACCCGGTTCTGCTGCTCGAGGTTGATCAGGAAATCGGCGTAGAGGATGTTGGAGGCCGTCAAGTTCGCTTGAGCGTGCAACAGGTTGCTGCCCACCCAGCCGCTGGTTGTGTTCTGCCCGCCCGGCAGGCCGCTGACGATCGCCTCGTCGTATTCGCCGTCGAAGTTGTCGGCGAACCAGGCGCGCCCGCGCACGATAGGGCCGGACAAGCCCGCGCGCGGCGTCCAGTTGCCGAGGTGCGGGCCCTGTTTGAAATCGACGCTGGGAATGAAGTTGGTGGCGGTGAAGTGCAGCCGGTCGGTGCCGGTGTCGGTGGAGATGGCGAAGGCGCCCGCCGATCCCTGCCCGTACTCCGGCGAATAGCTGCCGCTCCAGTGCTCCAACGAGCGCACGCCTTCGATGCCCAGGCGCGTCTGAAATCGCCCGCTCACGGGATCGGTGATATTGAACCCGTTCAGCAGGTAGAGCACCTGGTTTTCCGCGGCGCCGTCGAAATGCGGCGATCCGGTGACGTCCTGCACGACGCCCGGCATGAGCCTGGTGGCGTTCTGCAAACTGTGGCTGGCCGGATACGGAACCGCGTTGACATCCGTCCCGGAGAGCCGCTCTTCCTTCTGCATCCCGGCCAGATCGACGGGCGAAGGCTCGCCGCCCACATCGATGGCCTGAAAAACCTCCCGGACGGAATTGACCACCAGCGTAGTTTCCTGCGGCCCCTCCACATGGATCGGGCGGTCTTTCAGCTCGTAGTAGCCCTGGCGGCGCACACTCACCAGGTAATCGCCCGCATCGGG
>JBAWDI010000984.1:0-3665 GCA_049590695.1 Bryobacteraceae bacterium | reverse complement strand
CCGTGGTGCTGGCGGGGCGGCGAGCCGCGGAACTCGAGCGCACCGCCGCATCGGCCAGGATGCTCCCCGTGCCCACCGACATCAGCCAACCCGATAGCGTCCGGGCGTTGTTCGCCAGAACCACAGAGACCTTCGGCCGGCTGGACGTGCTCTTCAACAACGCCGGCATCGGCGCGCCCGTCATTCCCATGGAGGACCTCACCTACGAGCAGTGGAGCGCCGTGGTGGCGGTCAACCTCACGGGAGCATTCCTCTGCGCGCAGGAGGCCATCAAGATCATGAAGGCGCAGCAGCCGCGTGGCGGGCGCATCATCAACAACGGCTCCATCTCGGCGCACGTGCCGCGGCCCAACTCGGCGCCGTATACCGCGACGAAGCACGCCATCACGGGGCTGACTAAGTGCATTTCGCTCGATGGCCGCAAGTACGACATCGCCTGCGGCCAGATCGACATCGGCAACGCGGCCACCGAAATGACCGAGCGGATGACGGCCCGCGTCCCGCAAGCCGACGGCACGAAGATGGTGGAGCCGCGCATGGATGTGCGGCATGTGGCCGAGGCCTTGGTCTATATGGCGAACCTGCCGCTGGACGCCAACGTGCAATTCATGACGGTGATGGCCACTAAGATGCCGTTCATCGGGCGCGGGTGAACCGGCGAAGCGGTGGCCTGCCTGGCCATAGATGCCGAGCGCCTCGACGTTCGCCGATATTGCGCACGCCGTCCATTTCGGCCATAATTGTTCGGACGAGTCGCGACGTGATGCGTTCTCATGCGGCTCGAACAGAAAGCAGGCGATATGTATCTGCTGTGGTTCATCCTTATCGGTATTGCCGCCGGTTGGCTTGCCGGACAGTTGATGAAAGGTGGGGGCTACGGCCTCATCGGCGATCTGGTCGTCGGCGTGATTGGCGCCTTCTTGGGTGGCTGGCTCCTCGGGCTGCTTGGTATCGTTCCCGGTGGGCTGATCGGGAGGCTGGTCACGGCCACCATCGGGGCCGTAGTTTTGCTGTTCCTGGTCCGGCTGATCAAGAAAGCGTAGCATCGCCATCCGCGGCGGTGTTCAACCCGCTCGTATGGCCTGCCATCAGGTGCGGGAGGAGAGCACTGCCTGGCGCCCATGCTCGGCCGTCGCGGCAACCGCGTGAGGCGCTGCACCGCATCTGCCAAAACCGGTCAGGTGCTTTCATGCCCACCCAGGAACAGCATAATCCTGCCTTGGATCTGGCCCCGGATTCGGCGGAAAGCGGCCTGGCGCGCGGCGTCCGAGCCTTCCACCGCCGCCGGGTCGTCGAAGGGCCAGTGAAGGCGCCTGGTGGCGCCGGGAAATACCGGACAGGTTTCGTTGGCGTCGCTGCAGACCGTGATGACGTAGTCGAGGGGTTGGCCCACAAACTCATCCACCGATTTCGACCGGTGAGTGGAAATGTCGATCCCGATTTCCGCCATCGCTTCGATGGCCTCCGGGCGAACCTGCGTCGGTTTGGTGCCGGCGGAGAATACCTCGAAACGGTCTCCGGCTTCATGGCGCAGCAGGCCTTCCGCCATCTGGCTGCGGGCGGAGTTTCCGGTGCAGAGTATCAACACGCTTCGTTTTGACATGGTATGAACCAATGGCGGGTGCGGTTGCACGCGGCGCAGACGGAAAGCATAACGGGAACTTCCACCAAGACCCCTACCACCGTCGCCAATGCGGCCCCGGAATCCGGCCCGAATAGCGCAATGGCTGTCGCGACGGCCAGCTCGAAGAAGTTGCTGGCGCCGATCAGCGCGCCGGGAGCCGCCACGCTGTGCTCCACCTTCAGGAGCTTCATCAGCCCATAAGCCAGCGAGGCGTTGAAGTACACCTGTAGCGTGATGGGAACGGCGATCAGGAGAACGTGAAAAAACCGGTTGGTGATGTTGTCCGCCTGAAAGGCAAAGATGAAAACCAGCGTGGCCAGCAATGCCGTGATGGTGACCGGGGCAAAGCGGGGCAACAGCGTCCGCTCAAACCAGTCCTTGCCGCGCCGCCCGATCCACCACCGCCGCAGGAGGGTGCCGGCGGCGAGGGGAATCACAATGAATACGATTACGGAATACAGCAGCACCCGGAAGGGCACGGTAAGGGATGAGGCCCCGGTCACGAGGAACTGAACCAGCGGCACGAAGGCCACCAGCATGATGAGATCGTTCACGGAGACCTGGACCAGCGTGTACGCGGGATCGCCGTTGGTCAGGTGGCTCCAGACGAACACCATGGCGGTGCAGGGAGCGGCGGCCAAAATGATGCACCCGGCAATGTACTGGTCCGCTTCGGCGCGCCCGATGAAGGCGGCGAACACCACCCGGAAGAACAGCCAGGCCAGGAACGCCATGGAGAACGGTTTCACCAGCCAGTTCACAATCAGCGTGACCACCAGCCCGGCGGGCTTCCTGCCCACGTTGCGGATGGCGGTGAAATCCACCTTCATCATCATGGGCGTGATCATGAGCCAGATCAGGACCGCAATGGGCGCGTTGATCTGGCTGCCCTGGCCGAATTCCAGGCCGCGAAGCGCCTGGACCACGACGGGCACAAGCTTCCCGAGGGCGACCCCCGCCACCATGCACCCCGCCACCCAGAGGGTCAGGTACCGCTCGAAGAACCCGAGACGTTGCGTCATGCTCGCACGCTCACGTGGGCTTCACGGCGCGAATGAACGCGCTCATGAACTTGCCGTCCACTTCCGATGCGATGGCATCCACATCGATTCCCTGGCCGGAAAGGAACTCGCGGGCGTCGTCGATGCGGTAGATGCGCGTGGGTTCCACATCGATCTGCTCGAAGCCGGCCGCCGCCAGCTTACCGCGGTATTCGTTCTCTTCGAGCGCTCCGGCCACGCATCCCACCCACAGAAGCACGTTCTGGCGGATCTCGGGCAGCATGGCGCCTTTCGTGACCACATCGGATACGGCCAGCCGGCCACCCGGTTTCAACACGCGGAAAGCCTCCCGGAGCACCCGGTCTTTGTCGGCGGAAAGGTTGATGACGCAGTTGGAGATGATGACGTCGACGGTGTTGTCCGGGAGCGGGATGCTCTCGATTTGCCCCTTCAGGAACTCCACGTTCGTCACCCCGGCCTTGCGCTTGTTCTCTTCCGCCAGGGCGAGCATCTCGTCGGTCATGTCCAGGCCATACGCCTTGCCCGTGGGGCCGACACGCCGCGCGGAGAGAAGCACGTCGATGCCGCCGCCCGAGCCGAGGTCGAGCACCGTTTCTCCCGGATTCAACCGGGCGAGCGAGGTGGGGTTGCCGCACCCGAGGCTCGCCAGCACGGCCGTGTCGGGCAGTTGGCCGGTTTCGTCCGCGCCGTAGAGGCTGCTGGTGATGGGGTCGGCGCAATGACTGTCGGACGGAGCGGCGCCGCAACAGCAGCTTCCGCCGCCACGGACCACTCGCAGGGCGGCTTGCCCGTACTTCTCTTTTACGATTTCGGTGATGTTCTCTGTACTCATATGATTTCTCCTATCGGCAAATTTGAGTGATCTTTTCGGGCTTAACGGCTTTGTTCCGGGTGCAGCATTCGGCGTACAAGAAGGTCAGCAATTCCTGGAGCGCCTCCGTATGAGCTGTGCATCGCAGGAAAGTGCCTTCCCGGCTGACCTGAACCAGGCCCTCGTGCTTCAGCTTTTCGAGATGGTG
>JBAWDI010000983.1:0-7039 GCA_049590695.1 Bryobacteraceae bacterium | reverse complement strand
CTGCACCGTCTGCTTACCCGGTTCGATGCCGCGGCCGCGCGCAGGATTCACCCCAACGACGTGCCCAAAGTGACCCGCGCCCTGGAAGTCACCCTCTTGATGCGGCGACCGGTGAGCGAATTGTTCGGCCAGGGCCGCAGCGCGCTGCGCGGCTACCGCACGCTCAAGATCGGCCTGCTTCCCGAGCGCGATGCGCTCTACCAGCGGCTCGATGTGCGCTGCGGCGAGATGTTCGAGGGCGGCCTGGTCGAGGAGGTGCGCCACATTTTGTCGCTGGGCTTCGCGCCCGCTTCCAAACCGTTCGAATCCCACGGATACAAGCAGGCGCTGCAATTGATCCAGGGAGAGCTGAACCCGCGAGAGGCGCTCTTCTATGCGCGCCGCAACACGCGCAACTACGCCAAGCGCCAGATCACGTGGTTCCGAAAGGAGCCCGGCCTGGAGTGGTTGAGAGGTTTCGGCGACGCACAGGAGATTCGCGCCCTGGCGCTGGCTCGCGTGGCGAGGTTTCTTTCCGAGCCGCGAACGTCAGAGAGCGGTTGGTCGACTTAACGCCAGGCACCGCCTTGCTAAACTGGAATCGCATGTTGCGGCTCCTGCTTCTAGCGGCGATCTTCGGCGGCTCCCTCCGCGCGGAAACGGTTCTGGTTCTGCCCTTCTTCAACCATTCCAACTCCGCCAACCTGGATTGGATCGGCGAAAGCGTCTCGGAAACCGTGCGCGATTCGCTCTCTTCCGAGGGACTGCTGGCGCTCGACCGCGAAGACCGGCTGGAGGCCTACCGCCGCCTGTCGCTGCGCCCCGGAGCGGAGATCACGCACGCCTCCATCATCAAAATCGGGGAGTCGCTGGACGCTTCGACGGTCATCTACGGCTACTACGAGCTGCTTCCCGCCGAGGCCGGCAAAGACCAGTCGAAAGGCTCGTTGCGCATCACCGCGCGCATTCTCGATCTGCGGCACACGCGCCAGGGCCCGGCGTTCGGCGAACTGGGCGCGCTCGAAGACCTGGCCGCGATGGAGGTTCGCCTGGGCTGGCAGGCGCTCCAGCAACTGCACCCCAAAACCGCGCCTCCGGAAGAGGAGTTTCTCAAAGCTCGTCCGCCGGTGCGCCTCGACGCCATGGAAAGTTACGTGCGCGGCCTTCTGGCGGCCTCTCCCGAGCAGCGTCATCGTTTCTTTACACAGGCCGCGCGCCTGGATGCGCACTACTCCCAGCCCTGCTTCCAATTGGGAAAGACCTTTTGGGAGCAGAAAGACTACGGCGTCGCGGCGGGCTGGTTCGAGCGCGTCAGCCGCTCCGACCCGCACTATCTGGAAGCGCAGTTCTTTCTCGGCCTGTGCCGCTACTATGGCGGCGATTTCAAGGGCGCCGAGCAGGCCTTTCAAATTGTGGCGGCGTCGGTGCCTTTGAACGAGGTGTACAACAACCTGGGCGCCGCCGAGGCCCAGCGCAACGATTCCGCCGCCGCCGGCGCCAGCTTCCGGAAAGCGCTGGAAGGCGACGACGCGGACCCCGATTATCATTTCAACCTGGGCTGCGTGCTGTGGCAATCGGGGCAATACGCGGCGGCTGTCGAGAGCTTCCGCGCGGCGGTGGCCCGCAATCCCGACGACGCCGAAGCCACCGTCATGCTAGGCCGCGCGCTGAAGAAGGAAGGCCCGCGCCCCGGCGATCCCAAGACCCAAGCCCACGAGCGGTTGAAGACCAACTACGAAGAGGCCGCCTACCGCCAGCTCCAGGCGGAGCTGGGGGCCAAGTAGCACCGCCCCTTACTTCTTCTTCTTTTTGCCTTCGGGCACTTCCACTATAGTGGTGGACTTGATGGTGTCCAGTTTGGGGAAATTCTTGTCGAGATAGGCTTTGCCCTGAGTGGTGATGGCGCCCTGGTCCGGCTTCTCCCCATACCCGCTATAGAGGCCCTCGGCCACGTTCATGCCCGAGACTACGGTTCCAAACGGCGTGAATCCCTGGCTGTCCAGAAACACGTTTCTGTCATTGAAGTTGATGAAGAACTGCGTGGTCCGCGTGTTCGGACCGGCCGTGGCGAAAGTCACCGTTCCCCTGGTGTTGCTGTGCTTGCCGCTGGGATCGTCCTTAATGTTGGCGGTCTGCCAGACTCTGCTGATAGCCGGGTTGGCCGGCAGGCCAAATTGCACGATAAAATCGGGCACGTACCGGAAGAAGGCCGCGTCGTCAAAGAACTTGTTGACCACCAGGTTGTAGAAGCGGTCCGCTCCCAGGGGAGCCCAGGCACGATGCACTTCGACCACGAAGTCGCCCTTGGTGGTCGTGAATTTCACCCGAAACAAATCCAGCGCCGTGGCTTTCAGGGTGGACGGATTCATCAGGTTGGGAGCGGGCGCCGCGGCAGGCGCCGGAGGCGGAGCTTGGGCAAGCATCACGGACCCGGTAACGAGTAACAGAATTAAGGCTTTCATAAGTCCAGATTATAACCGCAGTGCGGGCACGCGCGCACCTTAATTCGGTGACAGGCTACGAAACCCCTAAATTACTTTGCCGCTCGCATTTGGGGGTTTCGTAGCCTGTCACCGAATTACACCCCCGCCGCCAACTGCCGCAGCACATAGGGCAGAATTCCGCCGTTGCGGTAGTATTCCACTTCCTGCGGCGTATCCACGCGAACATCCACGGTGAAATGCTTCTCGGAGCCGTCAGCGGCGACCGCGCGCACCGTGGCCGTGCGGCCACCGACACCTTCAATGTGGAACGTCTCTCTGCCAGTCAGCCCCAGCCCGGCGGCGTTTTCGCCCGCCCGGAATTGCAGCGGCAACACGCCCATCCCCACCAGGTTGGTGCGGTGGATGCGCTCGAAGCTCTCGGCGATCACCGCCCGCACTCCCAGCAGCGCCACGCCCTTCGCCGCCCAGTCGCGCGAAGAGCCGGTACCGTACTCCTTGCCCGCCAGGATCAGCAACGGCACACCTTCCTCCAGGTACTTCAAAGAAGCGTCGTAGATGAACATCTGCTCGCCATCCGGCAGGTGCCGGGTCCAGCCGCCTTCCGTGCCCGGCGCAAGCTGGTTGCGCAGCCGGACGTTGGCCAGCGTGCCGCGCACCATCACCTCATGATTGCCGCGGCGCGCGCCGAAGGAATTGAAGTCCTTGGGTTCCACTCCCTGCGCGATCAGGTAGCGTCCCGCCGGGCCATCCTTGGGAATCGAGCCGGCCGGCGAAATGTGATCGGTGGTGACGGAATCGCCCAGCAGCGCCAGCACCCGCATGCCGTGGAAATCCGCCAGCGGCTGGTTCGGGTCCGTCATCTGGTCGAAGTAGGGCGGCTTCTTGATATAGGTGGAGCGCTCGTCCCAGTGGTAGATGCCGCCGGTGGGCACGGGCATGCTCCGCCAGTTGCGGTCGCCGTCGAAAGCGTGCGCGTATTCGTGCTCGAACATGCCCGGGGTGACGGCGGCGCGTACGGCGTTGCGCACCTCTTCGTTCGAGGGCCAGATGTCGCGCAAGTAGACCGGCTGGCCGCTGGAATCCTGGCCCAGCGGATCGGTGGTCAGGTCGATATCCACGGTCCCCGCCAGCGCGTACGCCACCACCAACGGCGGAGATGCCAGGTAGTTGGCCTTCACCAGCGGATTGATGCGGCCTTCGAAGTTGCGATTGCCGCTGAGCACGCCCGCCACTACCACGCCTTCCTTCTGCACCGCCTGAGCCACCGATTCCAGCACTGGGCCGCTGTTGCCGATGCAAGTGGTGCAGCCGAAACCCACCAGGTTGAACTTGAGTTGTTCGAGATACGGCATCAGGCCGGCCTCGCGATAATAGTCGGCCACCACCTTCGATCCGGGCGCCAGGCTGGTCTTCACCCACGGCTTCACCATCAGGCCGCGCTCGACGGCCTTCTTGGCGAGCAGGCCGGCGGCCAGCATCACCGAAGGGTTGGACGTGTTGGTGCAACTCGTGATGGCGGCGATGGCCACCGCGCCGTTGCCCATCGCGCCCTCCGCGGGCGCCGGCAGGTTGGGAAACGCCGCGTGGAAGTTCTTCCTCACATCCGGCAGCTCGACGCGGTCCTGCGGGCGCTTCGGCCCGGCCATCGAGGGCACCACGCTCGCCAGGTCCAGTTCGAGCGTGTCGGAGTAGACCGGGTCCGGGGTGGCGTCTGTGCGGAAGAGGCCCTGTTCCTTGGTGTAGGCTTCCACCAGCGCAATCAAACCCGGATCGCGGTTGGTGAACTTGAGGTACTCCAGCGTCTCCCGGTCCACCGGGAAGAAGCCCATGGTGGCGCCGTACTCGGGCGCCATGTTGGCCACCGTGGCGCGGTCGGCCAGGCTGAGCGCGCTGAGGCCCGCGCCAAAGAATTCGACGAACTTGCCCACCACCCCCTTCTTGCGCAGAATCTGAACGATGGTGAGCACCAGGTCGGTGGCGGTGCAGCCTTCCTTCAGCTTGCCGTGGAGCTTGAAGCCCACCACCGGCGGCAGCAGCATGGAAACCGGCTGTCCCAACATGCAGGCCTCGGCTTCGATGCCGCCGACGCCCCAGCCCAGCACGCCCAGGCCGTTGATCATGGTGGTATGGGAATCCGTGCCCACCACGGAATCCGGGTAGGCCTCTCCCGATTCCGAGCGGAACACCACCGGCGCCAGGTACTCCAGGTTGATCTGGTGGACGATGCCGGTGTCGGGCGGCACCACGCGGAAATTGCGGAACGCGGTTTGTCCCCAGCGCAGCAGGATGTAGCGCTCGCGGTTGCGCTGGAATTCCAGCAGCGCGTTCAAATCGAAGGCGTCCGCGGAGCCGAAATGGTCCACCTGGACGGAGTGATCGATCACCAGGTCGGCCGGCAGCAGCGGGTTGGCGCGATTCGGGTCGGCGCCCATGGCGGCCAGCGCGTCGCGCATGGCGGCCAGGTCCACCACGCAGGGTACGCCGGTGAAATCCTGCAACAGCACGCGCGCCGGCATGAAGCTGATTTCCTTGGAATTGGCGCCCTCACCGCGGGCGACCAAGGCCACGTCATCGGTCGAGACCCGGCGGCCGTCTTCGTGCCGCAGCAGGTTCTCGAGAAGAATCTTGGTGGAGAACGGGAGGCGCGCCACATGGCCCACACCCGTTTCTTCGAGGCGAGAGAGACGAAAGCACTCGTACTGTGCGTTCCCTACGCGCAGCTTTGCCGCCGCGCCGAAGCTATTTTTCGACATTGGTCTAATTATAGTGGCCGGAGCCGCCAGCAGCCAAAGCAAAGGCTTGCCCCGGAACCCTCATTCGTGGAGAATGGATTTGAATCCATCGCCCGGAGGTGAGGCGTGCAGGCACGGTTTACGGCGGTCATGGCGGCGGCCGCGATGTTATCGATCTTCGCCGGAGTAGGTTGGGGGCAGGCTGCGGCGCAGCCCAAGCCTCTTGTGAATGCCGACATCGTCAAGATGGTCAAAGCGGGGCTCGCGGAGAATACCATTGTGTTGGCGATCCAGAACAAGCCCAGCTCTTTCGACACCAGCCCGGAAGAATTGATCCGTTTGAAAGAACAGGGCGTCTCGCAGGTGGTTCTGAATGCCATGCTGAACGCTTCCAATCCGGCCCCGGCGGCCCCGGCTCCGGCTCAGTCCGAACCCCCGCCGGCGGCCCAGCAGACGCAATCGAGTCAGAGTCCCGCGGGGGTCTGGGTGGAATTCTACGGAGTCTGCCGGAGGGGAGATCTGACGATCTTCAAACCGACCATCTACGCCAACCAGACCGAGTTGGCCCGCCTGGCGTGCAACACCTACTTCTACGTCGCGGCGGTGCCCGGAACCTACAAGTTTTGCGCGACCAAGGGCAAGTGCGTGACGGCGGCCATCGGTTCCAATGGACCATACTACTTCCGCATTCTGCCGACGGCCATCAGCTACAACATCGCCCAGGTCGATTCCTCGGTGGCCCAGGACGAGATCCAGGACCACGGTGCGGCCGCGCTGGACCTGAGCCGGGTTCTGGCCCCCAAAATGGTCACCGTGAACACCGACGTCTCGCCCCCCGAGTTCGTGCCGCAACAATAGGGTCCGCCCCACCCGAATGCCGGCGAGCGGACGTGTTATAGGAGTGGAATGCCCCAAACCCTCATCATCGGCTACGGCAATCCGCTCCGCGGCGACGACGGCTTTGGCTGGCACGCCGCCCTGCGGTTGCGGGACCTCATCCACGATGCCGGCGTCGAAATCCTGGCCGTCCACCAGCTCACCCCCGAGCTGATGGAACCGGTCAGCCGCGCCCGCCGCGTGATCTTCATCGATGCGGCCGTCGGGGAAGATCCCGGCAAGATGACCGTGGCCGCCTTGGAGACCACCGGCGGCCCGGCCCCGGTATTCACGCATTTCGCCACGCCCGCCGCCCTGTTGGAGGGCGCCCGGTCGCTCTACGGCGCGCGTCCCGAAGCGCTTCTGATTTCCGTCGTGGGTCTCGATTTCTCGATAGGCGCGGAGCTTTCGGAGCCTGCCCGACGCGCGCTGGATTCGCTGGCCGGCCCGAAGATCCGCGAACTGATTGCCGGCGCTACGCCCTGAGGTGCAACCAAGCGGTGTGATTACTCATCATAATGGAGATGGGGTTTACACTCCCGCTAATAAGGAATCTTCAACGATGTCAACGCTAGAGGTTTCGCCGCTGGCGCCTGTTTCGGGCCAAACGAGCCAACCTGTCATCAACGATTTCAGCATCCAGGTCGCCACCATTAACGGCTCCGGCAGCCAGACCGCCAATACCGTTCTGATGCGCGCCCTCTTTCAAATGGGCATCCCCGTTTCCGGGAAGAACATGTTCCCGTCCAATATCGCCGGGCTGCCTACGTGGTTCACCATCCGCGCCAGCAAGCACGGCTACGTCGGCCGCCGCAAGGAAGTGGATTTCCTGGTGGCCATGAATCCCGAGACCGCGCGCGAAGACGTCATGCAGCTCGCGGGCGGCGCCGCCGTGGTCTATGACGCGCCGCTGAAGCTCAACGAGCTGCGCGGCGATCTCCACTTTTATCCCGTGCCGTTCGATAAACTCGTGGCGCCGTGTTGTCCCGAGGCCCGGCTGCGCAAGCT
>JBAWDI010000982.1:0-1946 GCA_049590695.1 Bryobacteraceae bacterium | reverse complement strand
GATCGGCATAGGGGCGGCGGTCACCCGCCGCCCCCTGCCACACCACCGTACGTACGGGTCCGTATACGGCGGTTCGAGATGGTTACGTCGGCATTTCCTCGAACAATGACGGCAGCCCGAGCGATTTGAAGTATGCATTCGAAAGCCCTACAGACAGGGCTTTGGCCTTCGCGAGGTACCAAGGACCGAGCCCGCTGCCAGCGGTATTGCTTGCCAGTCGCGGACGCACCCCCAGTGCCAACAGCGCTGCCCGGCGACGGCGCGGTGTTTTCCACTGCCGCCACAAAGCCGCCCTGAGTCGCAACCGGACCCAGCGGGTGAGGTAGATCAGCACTTCGGGCGTTTCGCAGAATCCGAAATAGCTGCGCCAGCCCCGCATATACGGTGCCAGTTCCTCCATCGTCGTCTCCATGCTGACGCCTTTTGCCCGTCGCGTGATCTCTCGGATTCGTTGCTTAAACCGATCCAAGGCCTTCGGCGCAATGGCACGCTTGACCTCCGGACCGGCTGTGAAGCTGAACCCGAGAAACTTCCGTTCCTGCGGTCGCGCCACCGCACTCTTCGCCTCATTCACCTTGAGCTTGAGCTTTTGCGTGATGAATCGCGTGACGCTCTCCATCACCCGTTGCCCCGCCCGCTCGCTGCGAACGTAGATATTACAGTCGTCCGCATATCGAACGAAGCGATGGCCCCGGCGCTCCAACTCCCGGTCGAGTTCGTCGAGCACGAGGTTGCTGAGCAGTGGCGAAAGTGGTCCCCCTTGCGGAGTCCCTTCCACGCTCGGACTGACCAACCCGTTCTCCATCACCCCGGCATTCAAGAATGCCCGGATGAGCTTTAACAGCCGCTTGTCCTCGACCCGCTTGGCGATCTGACCCATCAATTTGTCGTGGTTGACTCGATCGAAGAATTTCTCCAAATCGAGATCAACGCACCAGCCGTGACCCTCGGCGATATACTGCTGCGCCTGGGCCACCGCTTGATGAGCCGACCGCCCCGGCCGGAACCCGTAGCTGTGATCGGAAAACGTCCGGTCCCATTGCCTCTGCAGAACCTGCATCACCGCCTGCTGGATGAATCGATCCAGCACCGTCGGGATGCCAAGCTTTCGCACCCCTCCGTCCGGTTTGGGGATTTCCACCCGCCTCACCGGCTTCGGCTCGTAGGTCCCGTTCAGCAGTTGTTCCCGGATGGCTGGCCAGTGCTCCTTCAGATAATCCTTGATGCCGCCGACGGTCATCCCGTCGACGCCCGAACTACCTTTGTTAGCCTTCACCTGCCGCAAAGCTGCCTTCAGGTTTTCTCGCTCACATGCTGCCTCCATCAATCGATTCGTGCTGGCTGGGTTTTCGGTCCCACTTGTCGCCCCGGACGGTTCAGTCTCTTCCCTTCCCGCCTCTCGGGCTTCACCCGTCAGCGCCGAAGAGAAGTCCAGTTCGATCTGGATATTCTGCTGCTTGTCGTCCTTGAGACTCATGGCCTACTGGCCGCTCCTTCTCGTTCGGGCCTTCGGCCATCGTTCCCGGCTTGGCCTATCCATTGCTCCGCCTTTCGGCGTTCGGAGTGCCTCACTAGCCTTGCCGACGTCATGACCTAATATGCCCTCTGCTGACTTCTGCTCCGCGGTCAGGCCGCCTTTCGACAGCCTCAGTCGCCGAAGCGACACGGAGCAGATCTCCTGGGGTAAGCTCAGCCGCCTTCTGTGCACAGCCGCCGGATCTACGCTTCGCACCCTTGATGGATACGGACTTCGCGGTAAGTTGCCCGCTCGTCCGGCGCTGGCGCCTACTATCCGGTTTTTGTCCATCGACTCGCACATTTGATCCATGCTTCTTTCAGACCCCACCTCGCGGCGGTAGCCCTTGCATCATCACTAGGCCTTCACCTCCATCAGGTTGGCCGGAGGACTTGCACCTCCAAGCTGCTGAGCATGCCCAGCACACAAC